>CALAED010000622.1 GCA_937891035.1 uncultured Thermomonosporaceae bacterium
GGGCCGCCCGCCGCGAAAGACGGTGCCGACCTGATCCGCAAGGCCCGCGCGTACGGGATCATCCTGATCCTCACCACGCAGCGGCCCGACAAGAACTCCGTCCCGAAGCCGATCAGCGACAACGCGATCCTGCGGTTCTGCCTCGCGGTCACCGGGCACCTGGCGAACAACCTGATCCTGGGCACCGGCGCGTACGCGCGTGGTGTACGGGCGACGATGTTCGACCCGCAGCACGACGCAGGCACCGGCTGGCTGGCCCGGTCCGCGTTGAACGCGCAGATCGTGCGGGCCGCATTCATCACTCAAGCCGAGGCGCACGCCATCGGGCAGCGCGCCAAGGCGCTGCGGATCGCCGCCGGGACGATGCCCGAGCAGCGAGGGCTGGAGTCCGTCGAGCCCGATGAGGACATCCGGGACCACCTGCGCGCGGTGTGGCCGGCGGGTGAGGACACGATGCATTCGCACAAGCTCGTCGAGGCGCTGGCCGCCTACCGCCCGGACGAGTACGGGCCGTGGATCGCCACGGACGTGCCCGAGTCGGAGATGGACGAGGCGGCGCTTCGGGAGCTGCGGACGTTGCGGTCGACGATGCTCGCGACGGCGGTCAAGCCGTTCGGGATCCAGACGCGGCAGATCAATAAGCGGGGCGCGGGAGGGTCCGCGAAGGGTCTTCGCTTCGTCGACATTGAGGCCGCCGAACGGGCCGACGAGCCCGAGTTGGAGGACGCCTGATGGTTTCGATCAAGGCGAAACCGGTTTCGGGGGTGGTATCGGCTAAACCCGCTTCTGACCTGCGTGGTTTCTGGTTTCGAGGGTCCGCCCCGGACCTCGGATTTCCCCTGTCTGGAGGGATTTGGATGTCTGCGCTCAACGTACTCAGCAAGTTCCCCAACCGGCTGCGCGGCGTCTACGACGAGGGCTGAGCGATGTGGTCCTCGATCCGGCGCGCGGTCGACCGGGGAGTCGGGTGGCTGACCCGCACCGGCTGGTACATCCAGGTATTCGGCGACCGGCGGGCCGCCGAGGAGACCGCCTCCCTGGCAGGCGGGTGGGTCATCGCCGGCAGGCGGACGCTGTGCCCCCGCTGCGCGAGGGGGGCCGGGCTGTGATCCTCTCGGCCCACGTCTTCGAGCCCTCGGCCGCCGTCGGCGGCCTGCTGTTCGCCGCTTTCATCGTGCTGTCCCTCATCGCGTTGCGGCGGCCGAGCCGCTGCGGTCATTGCGGCCGCTGCCGGTCCTGCGGCCGGCACCGGTAGCGCCCACTCCAACACCTCTGAGAAAGGAAAGGTCGTGAAACATGCCGACAACATCGTCATCGTCAAGCGGTACCGAACCGCGGGCGGCGGCGTCACCCTCGTCCACCGACACCCCGGATGGTGGCGGCGCTATACCTGGTGGTGCCCGTGCGGGCAGCCACGGTCACGACGGCGGATGGCCCGGCGGATGGCGCTCGCCCGCGCCTACAACCACGCCGTGGGGTGCGACACAACACCGTCCGGGGCGGTGACCCGATGACCGCCTTCACACCCCGGCCGCCCGACGGCGCCAGCCCCGAGATGTATCGCAAGGCGTACGAACTCGTCATCGACGCCGTCGAGAAAATCCGCGGCCGCGCCACCAAGGCTGGGCTCGCCGCCGTCGAAGCCAACAAAGAAGGCAACATGGTGCACGGCGTGTTCGAGTCCGCGCGAGAAAACGCCCACCGCATCGACGCGGACCTGGTCATCGAAGCATTGGTCGACGCGTTCGAGTTGTGGGAAGACTACGCCGCGGCGTCCGCTGAGGAGGCCCCGGCCACAGCCTTCCTCGGCCCCATGCCCGTCGCGCACACCAGGAACCATGTACACAAGGCGATCTACGTCCTCAACGCCTCGGCCGCTCGCCTCACCCACGACCAGCAGGCCCTGCTGGGGATCGATGTGCCGGTCGAGCTGGAGCAGCTGAGTCTGATGTGCTCTCATCCGGATGTGTGGGGGCCGGATGGGCTGGTTCGGGCCGGGCAGGCGGTCGTCCAGGCGATGACGCTCAAGCCCGAGGACGCACCGGAGTCCGTGGCCTCGGTGATGGGTGATGTGCTGCGGCTGCGGGCGTACCTGCGTGCGCTGGACGCGGCCCACCTGAAGGCTCAATCGTGACCGGGCTGGTCGGGCGGAGTGACGTAGGTGCCACGCTGCGGCACCGTGTACACCCACCCCTGATCCCGCATCCACGCCACCGCCCGCCGCGCCGTGGTGCGGGCGACGCCGAACTCTTGGACCATCTCCTGCTCGCTGGGGATGCGGCGCCGGGGCGGCAGTTCGCCGGCCAGGATCCGCTGCCGGATGATGTCGGCGATTTGCTGGTACACCGGCTGGTCGGAGTCATGATCCACGGTCACGGCGGTCACCGTAACCACGGAGGATCGTAGATCTACATTGGTATACGTAGGTAGACGTATATAGACGTCTGGTCTTACCGTCGGAGGTCAGGCCGCCCGCCCGGTCAGGTGGGGTGGTCAGGTCGGGCGGGCGCGCCGGCTGGCTGGGATCGAGGCCGGCGCGTCCGCTTCCGAATACGCGGGCGTCATCGAGGACCGTCGAGAGCCCCGAGCCAGCCGAGGAGCGGTCGTGACGGAGCAGCCCACGAGTGAGCAGGCCACCGCGCCGCTATGTCCTCGTTGCAACTCCCCAAGGTGGGTGTCCGTGTCGCTCGACGGAGGCTGGACAAGGCGAGCGCAGTGCGTCCCGTGCGGCGCCCTACACGAGCCCGTCATCGGGCCCGGTTTCCTGTCCAGGAAGTACGGCGACCCCGAGGCCGAGCATCCCGCTTACCGCACCAAGCAGGCAAAGGTCACCGAGGACACGCCGTGAGCGACGCAATGGACGACCTGCGGTTCGCGCTTCAGATCATCAAGGACTCGGAGCGAACGATCTTCTGCTCGCCAGAGTACGAATCCCGCATCAAGACCATGGTCGGCGACCTCGGCATCGGCGACATCACCACCGTTGTTGCGGACCGGGCCATGCCCGACGACAAGTTGTTCATGGTGGACGTCAACGCCATGGACGCGGCGAACCACGAGGCCCTCCTGCGCGAGCTGAACAAGCCGATGCGGATCGAGTGGCTCGCGCCCCAGTGGCCGCCGCTGCCGTACACGACGGATCCCCGACACATCTTCCGCATCACCGGCTGCTGATGGCCCACGCCTAACGTTGAGGCCTAGACGCAAAAGAACCGGCCCGCTCTCCCCGTGGAAGAGAGCGGGCCCGCTCGTGTTCGGCGGACGACACCGCTCGCGCTGGGTACCAGGCCAGGCTACATCCGCACCGGCGGGGCCACCTTCGCGGCCGGGGTGACGTTCTGCCTCAACAGCAGCGCCAACACAATGCTCACTGCGGCCACCGTCGCGCCGATCTGATCCGCCGACAGATCCAACCCGAACGCTGCCACAGCCGCCAGCGCGGTACCCACCGCGCCGGTGATGGCCGGCACCACGACCGGGCGGGTCGTCGCGGCTGTCCAGACGGTGACGAAGGCGGTGGCCAGGGTGGTGAGGGCGCCGGTCATGTCCGCCGTGAGGGGCAGGCCGTAGGCCACGAGCAGCGCCACCGCCACGTTGACCGCGTACACCACCACGGCCGGTTCGAACTTGAGGTGATTCATCGCAGACCTCCTTTGGCATGCGACAGGGCGCCGCACACGCGAGCGCCACGAATAGGGGGGTTACTCGACCCGCTCGGGCCAGGACCACTGGCCGTTCTCGTCGCCCTCGACACGCGACGTCGCCCAGTAGGCGTCGTTGCCGTCCAGGGACACCTGAAGGTTCACGTACGGATCGGACGGGCTGAAGACCCGTACCACGACAGCGGGGTAGACCTGGCCTCCCTCGGCGTGGTTGCCGACGTGCGCGACGTGCCCGGTGGCGCCGGGCTGGCCTGGCTCGTGCGGATGCGCGTGGCTGCGCTGGAACGCCTGGAAGTCGGCGCGCCGGACGTTGATCGCCTTGGCGTCCTGGTCGGTGAGCTTGTACAGGACGGTGCGCCCGATGGTAGGCATCATGGGTCAGTCCTCCTTTGCCGCGAGTAGCGCCTTGACCTCGGCGAGCTCGGCCCTGACGTCGGCCGCCAACTGGTCGACCTTCTTGTCCACCACGATCAGACCCTGGATGGTTTGCTTGCGCACCGAGTCGCGGCCCCACGTGGGGTTCTTGGCCGGGTCGAACCCAGGGTTGCCGTCCGGGTCGAACCCGTCGGCCGGGTTGCTGCCCGGCGCGGGGACGGCGTCGGCCGTCATGACCTTCTCGGCCTCTTCTCGAACGATCTTCCTCAGCTGTGCCTCGGTGAATGGCATGTCGTCCTCCTGCTTGGACGGTCTCGGCGCGCCCTTGCGGACCCACACATACAGCGGGCCGCCCGGGCACGAGGTGGAATGGAAGTCACGGTGACCCTTGATGCCCCGACCGGCGCCGCGGGCCCGCATGTAATCGATGGCGTCCCGCACCGCGGCGAGCAGCGCGGGCGGGATGATGGTGTCGCCGTCGCCGACCAAGGCGCACACGGCGTACCAGTACTGGTTGCCGGAGTTGGTGCCCTGTGCGGCCGAGCGGTGGCCGAGCCCGCGGCCCTCGAACACATAGCCGTGATGGCAGACCAGGAAGTTGTAGGCGATGGCCGCCCACCCGTTGCCGCCCACGTGCTGGGATTCGATGCTCCGCACGCGGGCCGCGCACTTGGAGTGCGGGATGGTGGCGAGCCTCCCGACGCCGACGTAGTGCACGGCGACGCCGCCGGACGGGGTGATGTTCGTTGGGCCCTTGCCGTACCGGGCGCCCCACGCGGCGTGGGTGATCAGCTTCACGGGGCGTCCTCCGCGGTGTCGTCTGCGGCGTCTTCGATGACGTCCGGCGTGTCTTCCTCGTCGGATTCGTCGGCTGCCAGCACAGCGTCGGTGTCGTCGGCGCAGCCGGCGTCGTCTGGCTCGATCGGTTCGCTCATCAGCCCTCCTGATCTCCGGCGCCGCCGATCACGGCGGCGTCACATGGCAGCACGCCCACCGGCAGGTTGAGCGTGATGATCCGGCCGCTGGGGCAGTCCCGGCCCGGCCCGCCGCCGCCGGGCGGCACCTCACCACCCGGCGGCGCCCCACCAGGCGGGCGCACCGGGCCAGGCGGGGGAACCCCGGCCGGCAGAACCGTCACCGGCGGGGGGATCCCCGGGCGCCGCGCCGGTCGGCGGGTCCACGCTGATGGCAACCACCGACGGCGACGTCGAGGGCGAGGCAGACGGAGATGGGGACTGCGCCCGCGGCGGCACCGGCGGCACCGGCGGTGCAGGGGTGGTCGTCACCACGGACGGCGGGCGGGCCCGCAGAGCGGCCGCCTCGGAGCGGAACCGGTCCCGCTCCGCCCGCACATCCACTACCTCCGCCCGCACATCCACCACATAGCCGGCCAACACCGACGCGCCCACCACCGCCGCGGCAACACCGGCGCCGAGCACGCTGAGCCTCGTCACCTCACCCATCGCTCACCCCTGGATCTTGTCGAGCACCACCGTGGCGATCGCGGCGACGATCGCGACGACGGCGGATAGGGACGCCGTGCGGCTGGCGCGCCGGGTGTCGGCCCGCTCGTCTTCCAGCGCCTTGATCCGCTGGTCCTGGGCGTCCTCTTTGACCTGGTGCACCTCGCGGGGCAGGTACCGATCGAGCTGGCTGTTGATCTGCGCCATGAACTGGGCCTGCTGTGTTTTGAGGTCGAGGATGTCCTCACGGGTGTCGGCGTGGTTGCGCTCGATGAGGTGTTTGATCGCGCGTAGTTCCCAGTTCGCAACGTCATCGGCCACCAGGCCTCCTTTCGCTCATCGCGGCCGCCTCATGGTCATGTCTCGAACCGGCCGACGAGCTGGGCCTGCCCGATGTAAAGGTCCGGGCCGTCCTGCGTCCAATGCGTCACCTGAACGCGGAGCCGGTGCCCGGAGTTGATGTTGGAGAAGATCGGGTAGCGCTGGTGCGTGCTCTTGGGGTACAGGTATTCGCCGGTGTCGGGGTCGGTCGGCGGCGGGGTCGACGCCAGATAGAACTCGTGCGGCTTGTGGGTCTCGACGATGTTGCCGCCGCCGTCGACCTCGACGGTGCGGATGTGCACCTCCCCGGACATGGCGCCGCCGAGCAGCTGGTAATCCAACATCCCCGTGAAGAACCTGGCCTGTCCGTTGCCGATGGAGGCGTCGTCCGGGCCGTCGGCGTCATGCATCCCAGCCGAATCGGAGATGTCACGGTCGAAACGGAACGTCGTGTAGGCGGTGACCAGCGGGAGCCGCACCGACCGGTCCACCAATAGGTCCGACCCGAGCCAGTCGGTGTTCAGATACTCAGCCATTGGACATCTCCTTCGATGTAGACGGTCATCGGGCTCTGCGGCGGGCGGGCGGGCGCGGCCGCACGACACGCACCTCGGGTTGCCGCACATCGGGTTCGGGGGCCAGGTCTGTGATGGAGGCGACCTGGACCCGATGCCAGGGGATCCAGGTCTCGGTTTTGCCGTCGCGGATGTACACACCGACCTCGGTGGCCTGCACGTCCTCGTGCTCCTCGACGGCGGTCACGTCGTCGACGCCGATCAGGTCCAGCCGGTAGCTCATGCGACCCTCCACCAGATCAGGTAGGACCCGTCGATCACGGCGGTCGCGGTCGCCGAGGAGGTGTTCTGTGCCCACTGCAACGTCACGGCTCCGGCCGTGCCGGCGGTCAGGACCCGCAGGTACTCCCGGGCCGCGATCGACGCGCCGGACGCCGCCACCGTCCCGTACGCCCGGTCGGTGGTGAAGCCGTGCACAGCGCTGACCAGGTTTGTGTTCTCGCGGTCCGCCGAGCCTGCCGGCGGCCCCATGCACCACCGGAACCCGGTCGCCGAGGCCGGCACCGACCAGCGGGTCTTGATGTCGCCGCCGGTCGCCCCGTCCACCCCGAGAACCGCCATCACGAAGTAGTGGGCGTTCGCCTCGGCCGGGAAGGCCAGCTCGTTGTCGTCCTGGTAGGTCGTCGAGGAGGTAACGGACTCCAGCGTCTGTTTGACGACCGAGCCGGGTTGGCGGGCGGTGAGCCGGTCGGGGGTGAGTTTCATCCCCCACCGCCAGTCCGGATAGATCAGCGTCGCCATGGGTCACGCCGTCCTGTTCCACACGACGAACGACCCCGCGAGGATCCGGCAGGTGTCGCCCGCCCCGGCCGGGTTGTTGCCCAGCGCGAACCGCAGGGTGGCGTCCCCCGCCGTCGAGGAGGTGGTGATGTGGTGGTGCTCGATCACCGCGGCCGCCGAGGTGAGCGAGATCGTGCCGTAGCGGCGGTCGGTGCCGGGGTTGTGCACCGCCGACACCATGGTGGTGTTCTCCCGGTCGGAGGTGGCGGTGCCGGGATATGCGGGCCCCTGCGCGAACTTGAAGCCGGTGGCGCCGTCCGGCCAGGTGTATTCGGTGTTGATGTGCGGCTCGGACCCGCCGCCGTTGTCGACCGCGCCGATGGCCAGGCACCAGATCAGGTGATAGGAGGCGTTGGCCTCCAGTGGCACCACCAGTTCGGTGTCGTCCACGAACGTGGTGGAGTCCGTGACATCCTGATTTGCCGCCTTGACGATCATGTGGGCCTGCCCGCCGTTAAGTAGTGCGGCGGTGATCGCGTCGCCGGCCACCCAGTCCGGATAGGTCGTCATCTCACACCAGCCCTATGTATGCAGGGTCGGCGACCTGCACCGACGACCCGGACGGAATCGTCTTCACAACCCCATTCAGGGGCGTCTGCGTGACGGTGAACGTCTGCGGGCTCGTCGCGCCGGACACGGCGGTGACCTCGAGGACCACCCCGGCGACCCGGATCCGGAAAGGGAAGTCGCCGGGATGGTCGGCCGAGTTGATCGCGACGGGGCCCGAGGTGGTCGCGACCGTCAGCCCCCATGCCGGGGTGAGCGCGATCGCCCACGTCGCGGTCTGCCCGGTGGCCTGGGAGGCGGTCAGCGTCCGGGTCGCGGCGCCGGGGTTGAGCCGCCGGCCGGAGTCGTAGACGGCGTGGGAGATGTCGAATCCGGAGCCGGCGTTGCTGCCCTGGTCGACCCGCTCCCCATCGGATGTGTCGCTGCTGGTCCAGGTGGTGGCCGCGCCGGTGAAGGCGTGCCGCTCAAACGCCGAGGTGATAAGGAACCCGGCCGGGTCGCCCACGGTGGCCGCCGCGGCGAAACCTGTGCCCGGTGTGGCGGTCCCGTCGGAGTCGAAGTCGTCGATCGGGTCGGTGGTGTAGACGCCGGAGTAGGCGCCGATCCACCCCGAGTTTTTGAACGAACTCGTCCACGACCAGTTGTAGGAGGCGGGCTCGGACGAGGCCACCCGCCAGTACGCGGCGGTGCGGACGTTCGCGCCGGCGTCCTGCGTGCCGATCAGGGTCCACCCGGCCGGGGCCGTGATCGTCTCCTGCCCGATGATGCCGATGACCGTGACCAGCAGGTGCCCGTCGGCGGTGCCGGCCGGGACGTTGACGGTGACCGAGGTGGTGCCGGCGCTGTTCAGCGTCGCCGCGTCGTCGACGAACGCGATGGTGTGGCTGTCGGCGGTGGTTTCCGCGGTGGTGGCGCCCACCCGTTTCACCTGGTCGTCGGCGGTCGCCCACTGCCACGGCGCCTCCGGCACGCAGGTCAACGTCATGGTGTGGGTGAACTGGTCGATTCGTTCGGTGTAGCCGCGCACGATCACCGAGATGTCGTCCGGCGGCAGATAGTCGGGCAGGTCGGTGATCACCACCCGGTCGCCGATGTCCATCGCCAGGATCGAGGCGAGCAAGTCCAGGTCGGCCGCGATCGACGGGTGATGCAGGTTGATGACGATCTGCGGGTAGCGGGCGCCGTCGACCGTGCCGAGCAGCAGCCGGAACCCGGCCTGATCGGCGACCTGCTGATCGTAGGCAACCGAGATCGTTTTCTCGTCCGGGTAGCGGCCGACCCCACCGAGCCGTGGCCGCAGGTTCGACAGCTTTCCCGACGTCTTCGACTTGTACGCCTTGATCCCACGGTCGCGGATGACGTACTGCTCGTTGACGGTCAGCCGGTCATCGTCGACCGGGCGGAGGGTTTCGGCGAGCTCGTGCGCGGCGTGCGACAAGGTGAACGCCGGGTCCTGGTTAGCCATCGACAGGCGGGTCCGGTACCGCAGGGCGAACCGGTCGCGGGACTCGGCGAGCAGCCCCAGGTCGGTGGTTTCGACCTCGGTGAGCAGCTCCGTCTCGGTCTTGATCGTCTGGTCGCCCATCACCACCGAGTTGCCGGTGATCTTCGCCTTGTCCGCGGCGATGTCGATGGGGATCTGGTCCTCGCCGCCCAGCCGCAACAACCTGGTGGCGGGGTTCTCGCCGTTGAAGGCGTTGACCGCATCCCCCACATCGTCGAGCCGCACCGTGGTGCGGTCGGACACGCAGATGTGGCCGATCACCACCTGAGCGAGGCCGCCCTCTCTGCCGACCGTGACCGAGGTGATCGTGTTGAACGTCTTCGTGGTGATCGTGCCGGACAGGTAGGACGCGGTGATGCCGGTGCCGGTCGCCAGATCAGTGTTGGTGAAGTCGTTGATCGCCAAGAACCACTTGATCGACGTGCCGGACTGCAACAAGTGCAGCCCGAGCATCAAGAACCCGCGCGGGTTGAGGTCGAAGTTGAGTTCCGCGTCCAAGTTGCCGGCGCCGTCGTCGATCGCCACGCCGTCGTCGTCGTACGCCTTCAACCGCAGATTGCCGTTCGCCAGCAGCCTGATGTCGAAGGTCTTCGCCGTGCCTGACGTCGTGACATGCAGCAGCGACGTCTCCGCCGCCACGGCCTCATCGACGAAACAGAACATGTAGGCCGATGCGCTGCCGGTCGGCGTCCAACTGGGGACGCGGCCGTAGAACGACGCGCCGGTCATCACCGGCAACGCGTCGGAGCCGGTCCACTCCGAGTAGGAGGCCAGCTGCGGTGTGCCGCTGATCCGCATCGGGAACCCCGCCACCTGGGTGGCGTTGGAGGCGATCTCGGTGGCCTCCGCGCCCACCTCACACGACCAGTACGCCTTCACCCTGGTCAGGGACGGGTGGGTGTGGGCGCGGAACATCGCCGAGTTGACGGGCTGTTCGTTCTGCGACAGGCGCCGCCAGATCCCGGCCGCCTCGATCGTGACCGTGACGAAGTTGCCGGTGACATCGGAGACGACCGGCCATTCGGACACCTCGCCGTGGAACCGGAACGGCCCGGTGACCTGCTCGACGAACTGGGCCGCGCCGGCCAGCTGCCAGGTGTTCCCCGCCGAATCGTCGAAGGAGTCGGTTTCCTCGTCCTGCTCGGTAAATTCGGGTCTCGCGCGGATCGTGCCGCCGATCCCCTGCCGCAGCACGAACCGGTACCACTTCCCGGCCATCGGCGCGTTCCCGGAGGTGGGGATGTCGCCGAGCACCACATCAGAGTCGGAGTCGAAAATGCTGGTGGTGCCGGAGCCTGTGACGGTGGCGCCGAGCTGCTGCCAGGGCCCGTCGCTCAACTGGTCGGAGTTCGCGGAGATGTAGAAGCGGGTGTCGTTGCCCGCCGCGCCGTTGTTCACGTCGAACGTGATTTTGATGGCGAGCCGTTCACCGTCGGCCGCCGGCACCGGGATCGTGGAGAACGCCGCCGTGGTGTTGGTGCCGTCGGCCGACCACACCCACTGCAAGATGCCGTCTTCGTCGATGTTGACCGCCCACGCCCGGTCGTTCCCGTCGACGGTGTACTTGCTGGCGATGTCTTGGGCGTCCCGCCACGAATCCAGCGCGATGTCGAGGATCAGTTCGATGTCGCCGGTGATCGACAGCGAGGAAGAGTCCGGGGTGAGCACCCACGTCCCAGCAGTGCCCGGCAGATACAGATACGAGGTGGTGGTGTAGTCGATCGGGCCGCGCGACACCCTGATCGGGGTGTTGCGGTCCAGCAACCCGAAATACGGGGAGGTGGGCAGGCGCGGCGTCCATGGGTGCGGATCGAAGTTCTTCAGCGTCAACGTGAGCTTGGAGTGGTCGATCGAATCCGATTCGGACTGCCGGCCCCGCTCGACGTTGATGCCGGACTCGTACAGCACGTAGGAGGAGATGTCGACCCACTCGCCGTCGATGAACAGCCACACCTTCGGCGCCAGCGTCAGGTTCGCCGGGACCACAGAGCCGGACGTGGGCACTGCCACGACGCCGCCGGTGCGCCGTTCCCAGCCCGCCCACCGCGGCGCGGTGCGAGCTTTCATCGGGGCGAGGGTTGGCATCTACTCGTCCCAGCAGATCCAGCAGCGCATGTCGACGGCCGTGGTGGGGGTGGTGGCCCTCAC
>CALAED010000623.1 GCA_937891035.1 uncultured Thermomonosporaceae bacterium
TGGTGCTGCCGCCGCCCGGGCTGGTCTCGCCGGTGCCCGCCCACAGCGTGCCGTCCGATCCCCTGGCCAGGGCGCCGACGGCCTGGCTGAGGGAGTTGGGCCAGGAGCTTTGGAAGGTCTGGCCGCCGTCGTCGCTGCGCCAGACGCCGCCGCTGGCCGCCGCGATCCACAGTGTGCCGTCGGGCGCCACCGCGATGTCCTTGAGCCGGCCGCCGACGTTGGTCGGCCCTTCGCCGCGCCAGCGAAGCGAGGCGATCTCGGCGCGATCCGCGGTTTCGGTCCGCAGCGCCCGGGCCTGGCCGAGGGCCCGTCGGTAGGACTGCTCCTCAACGACGCTTTCGCCGGCGATGCGCTGGACGAGCATGGCCTCGCCGGGGTCGTACCGTAGCTTCGCGACCGGCCGTCGCTCCGCGGACCGGTCGGACACGGCGCCCGTACCGCCGATGGGCGTCGCGGCGGCGGTCACCGCCACCAGCCCGGCCCCGCTCAGCACACTGGTCAGCACTCTTAAGGATCGCCGTCGCATGCGGTCCACCTCGTCTCCGCTCGCTGGGTTGATTGTGATGGGGCGGCAGGCGTTTGCCAAGATCATTCTTTGTCTCAATATGGCCACTTATTAGATGTGCTGTGGATCTAAATCGCGTTTAGGTGGTTTCGTATCGAGGGTGCGTCGATCGCCCGGGCGGCGTGTGCTCATGAATGCCGCCGCGCTGCTGGTCGCGGCCGTATTCACGGCTCCGATCGCGGTGCTGGCCCTGGGCTCGCTGCGCCGGCCGGGCCAGCCGCCGCCGAACGGCCTCGAACTGCTGCCGGAGCGGACGACGACCGGCAACTACGCCACGGCCGTGCGCATGGGCGACCTGGCCGGGCAGCTCGGCAACTCGCTGCTGATCGTCGCGGTCGCGGTGCCGGCGACCGTACTCGTCGCCTCCTGGGCGGGGTTCGCGATCGCGACCGCCCCGCGCCGCACGCGCGGCACGTTAGTGCTGGTGACACTGGTGGCCCTGATGGTGCCGCCGGTCGCGCTGTGGGTGCCCCGGGTGGTCTTCCTGGAATGGCTGGGGTTCACCGATCACACCATCGTGGTGGCGCTGCCCGCGATCGCCGCCACCTCGCCGTTCTATGTGCTGGTGTTCGCCTTCGCCTACTCCCGAATCCCCCGCGCCCTTGTCGAGACGGCCACGCTGGAGGGCCTGTCCGCCGTCCGCCGCTGGGTGCTGATGTTTCCGGCCGCCCGGCCCGCGGCATTCGCGGTGGCGATGCTGGCATTCGTGACGTACTGGTCGACCGTGATCGATCCGCTGCTGCTGCTGCCGTCGCAGGAGCGCTGGCCGCTTTCACTCGGCCTGTGGTCGCTGTCGTCCCTCGACCCGCCGATGTACCCGATCTTCCTGGCCGGAGCTGTGCTGGCCACACTGCCTCCGGTGGTGGTCTTCCTGCTCGCGCAGCGAGCCTTCCTCACCCGCACCCTGGAGGTGTAACGTGCGCGCTTTGCTCGCCGGTCTGCTCGTCCCGTTGCTCGCCGCCGGCTGCGGCGGTGCCGGACAGGCCTCGGGTCAGGAAGGGGCCATCCGGGTGCAGGTATCGGGGGAACCGGAGGAGATCGCCGTGTACCGCGCTCTCGTCACCGCGTACCACAAGCGGCACCCCGGGGAAAAGGTCGAGCTCGTCGCGGTCGCGAAGAAGGACGACCACCTCGCCCGGCTGGCCACGTCGTTCGCCGCGGGCCGTCCGCCCGACGTGTTCCTGATCAATTACCGCGAGTACGCGCAGTTCGTGGCGCGCGGCGCGCTGACGCCGGCCGGTCCGCTGCTGACGCGCCAGGGCGTGCGGATGGCGGACTACTATCCGCAGCCGGTCGCCGCCTTCACCTACCGCGGCGCTTTGCAGTGCATGCCGCAGAACATCTCCTCGTTGGTCGTCTATTACAACCGGGCGCTGTTCGACCGCGCGGGCGTCGACCACCCCGCGGCGGGATGGAGCTGGGCGGAGTTCGCGGCGACCGCCCGGCGGCTGACCCGCGGCTCCGGGACGACCAGGACACACGGGCTCGGCATGGAGCCAACGCTCATCCGCGCCGCGCCGTTCATCTGGGGCAACGGCGGAACGATCACCACCGGTGAGCCGCCGCGGCTCACGCTGAACACCCCGCCGGCCCGCGAAGCGCTGAGGTTCCTGCTCGGTCTGCGGCCCGCGATGCCGAACCGGACCGAGCTGGCCGCCCAGGACCTGGAGACCCGTTTCACCAGCGGAAAGCTCGCCATGCTGCTGTCGTCGCGGCGCGATACGCCGCTGTTCCGCGAGGTCGCCGGGCTGGACTTCGACGTCGCGCCGCTGCCGGTCCAAAACGTACCGGCCGGGATCTTGCACTCCGACGGCTATTGTGTGGCGGCCAAGTCCAGCCGCCAGGACGCCGCCGCCCGGTTCATCGCCTTCGCCGTGGGCCGCCAGGGCCAGACCCTCACCGCGCTCGGCGGCCGCACCGTGCCGTCGCTCGTCTCGGTCTCGAAATCCGGCGCCTTCCTCGACCCTGGTAGGGAGCCCGAGAGCTCGCGGGTGTTCCTCGACGGCATCTCGGCGATCCGGCGCACCCCCGTCCACCCCCGCTGGACCGAGGTCGAAGAGGTCGTGGAGGCGGAGCTGACCAGGGCCTTCCATGACGGCGCGCCGCTCGACGACGTGCTGGCCCGCATCGACGACCGCACCGGCGCCATACTGACGACCGGCCGATGAGCGAGCCACCGGGCGTCGGTGTTGTGGGGATCGCCAAGGCCTACGGCCCGGTGCCCGCGCTGGTCTCCGTCGATCTCGACGTGGCCGCCGATGAGCTGGTCGTCGTGGTGGGGCCCTCCGGGTCGGGGAAGAGCACGCTGCTGCGGGTGATCGCCGGGCTTGAGAAGCCGGACGCGGGAACCGTACGGATCGGCGGCCGGGACGCCACCGCGCTGCCCGCCGGCGACCGCGACGTCGCGCTGGTGTTCCAGGAGCCCGCGCTCTTCCCGCACCTGCGCGTAGCCGACAACATCGGCTTCGGCGAGCGGGCCCGCGGCGCCCGCCGCGGCGAGGTGCGTCGCAAGGTCGCGGCGGCCGCCGCGACGCTGGGCATCGAGTCCGCGCTCGCCCGGCGCCCGCACGAGCTGTCCGGCGGGGAACGGCAGCGGGTCGCGCTGGCCAGGGCGCTGGTCAGAGAGCCGGCGGCCTTCCTTTTGGACGAGCCGTTGACCGGCCTCGACGCCGAGCTGCGGCTGCGCATGCGCATCGAGATCGCCGAACTGCGGCGGCGGCTGGGCACCGCGATGCTGTACGTCACCCACGACCAGCACGAGGCGCTGGCGCTCGGCGACCGGGTGGCGGTGCTGTCCGGCGGCCGGCTGATCCAGGTCGCGACACCCAGGGATCTGTACGAACGCCCGGAGACCGCCTTCGTCGCCCGGTTCATCGGCGCGCTGCCGATGAACCTCCTGCCGGGCCCCGATCACGGCTGCGTGCTGGGCGTGCGCCCCGAGCGAGTCCGGACGGCGCCCGCGGACCGGGCCCGGGTGATCGGCCGGGTGCTCGCGGTGGAGCCCGCCGGGGAGGCCTGCCTCGCCCACCTCGACGTACCGGGCGCCGCGGAGCGGGTGCTCGCCAGGCTGCCGTGGACGGCGGCCCCCCAGGTGGGCACCGACGTCGGTCTTGGGTGGGACCACCACGACGTGCACCGGTTCACCGGCACCGACGGGCGGCGCGTCCCATGAGCGCGCCGGGCAGACGTGGCGGGGGCGGGACGGGCGTGCTCGCGGTGCCCTATCTGGTCGGGACCGCCCTGGTGGTGGGGGTACCGCTGCTCGCCGCCGGCTATCTCGCCATGACCGACTACCACGGGTTCACCGATCCGGTCGTCACCGGCACGGCGAACCTGCGGCGGATGCTGGCCGACGATCTGTTTTGGACCTCGCTCGGCAACTCCGCGATCCTGGCCGCCATCGTGGTGCCGCTGCGGCTCGGACTCGCCGTCGGCTGCGCGCTGCTGCTCGCCCGGCCCACCCGCCTCAAGCGCGGCGCCCGGGCCGCCGTCTACCTGCCTTCGGTGGTGCCTGATGCCGCCTGGGCGCTGCTGTGGCTGTGGCTGCTCAACCCGCTGTACGGCCCGCTGCCGCTGGCCCTGGGCTCGCTCGGCCTGCCGTCCCCGGACTGGCTCACCTCCCCGTGGGGCGCCCGCGCCGGGCTGGGCTTGGTGGTGTCACTGCAGGTGGGAGAGGCGTTCGTGGTGGCCATGGCGGCTCGGCAGCTGATCCCGGCCAGGCTGTACGAGGCCGCGGCGGTGGAGGGCGCCCGGCCCGGCCACGTCTTTCGCCGGGTGACGCTGCCGCTGCTGGCTCCCGTCCTGGTCCTGCTCGCGCTGCGGGACCTGGTGGCGGTGTTGCAGATCACCTTCGTACCGGTGCTGCTGGTCACCGAGGGCGGCCCGTACTACGCGACGCTGACCACGCCACTGCACCTCTACCAGCGGGCGTTCACCTACGGCGAGCTCGGCTACGGCAGCGCCCTGGCGATGACGCTCCTCCTCATCACAGCGGCGGCGGTCGCGGTCCAGGCCCTGCTGCTGCGCCGGCTGCGCTTGATCTAGGGCCTGTCGCCGCCGTCCCGTCGATGCGTCCCGTCGATGCGTCCCGTCGATGAGACCGGCCGTCGGATCCGCTATTGGATGGGGAAGATCACCGCCGCGCGCAGCGCGAGTACGCCGATCAGCACGAGTCCCGGCATGGCCATCGTTTTCGCGGCGGGGACGGCCACCGTCGCCCCCTCTCCGGTGACGGCCATCCGGGACGTGAGCAGACCCCCGATCCCCGGCGCGAGGCCGACGAGCGCCACCAGCCAGAGCAGCAGCCAGGGGAAGCCGAACGCCTCGTCCAGCGCCCCGGCCGGGATCAGCGAGAGCGCGAAGATCACGATCAGCATGAGCTCGAGGAGCGCGTAGAGACGCTCGGAGATCGTGAGCATGCCGGCGCTGGCCCTGGCCTCCGACCGGTACCGGGTCAGCAGCAGCAACAGCGCGGCCGACCCGGAAAGACCGGAGGCGAGGAAGAGCCCGCCGAGGGTCCAGGTGTCGCTCCACACCGGCTGGTTCGACACGGACAGCAAAACCCCGGTGTAGCCGGCGACGAAGAGGCCCAGGAGGGCTCCGATGACGTTGACGACGCTGCCCGCGGTGCCGTCGAGCAGCC
>CALAED010000624.1 GCA_937891035.1 uncultured Thermomonosporaceae bacterium
GCGCCCCGGCAACCTCGTGCCGCTGCCGGAGGGCGCGCCGCTGGCGGCCGAGCCGGACGCGAGCATCGTCGGCGACTATCTGGAGATCGAAGAGCTGGCCAGGATGGCCCCGGTCAGCCACCCGGGAATGACCGTGACGGTGCTGCGCCCGGCGACGCTCGTGGGCCCGGCCGTCGACACGGCGATGACCAGGCACTTCGAAGCGCCGCGCCTGCTTTCCGTGAAAGGTTGCGCGCAGCGCTGGCAGTTCTGCCATCTCGACGATCTGGTCTCGGCGCTCGAGCTCGCGGCGCTCGGCAAGGTCACCGGCGCCCTGGCGGTCGGCTCCGACGGATGGCTGGAGCAGGACGAGGCGGAGGAGGTCACCGGCAAGCGGCGCTTCGAGCTGCCGGCCGCCATCACGTTCGGCACCGCCGAGCGGCTGCACCGGATCGGGGTAACGCCGGCCCCGGCGGCCGACCTGCACTTCGCCGTCTATCCGTGGGTGGTCGACTGCGCCAAGCTGCGGTCGGCCGGCTGGAAGCCTTCGCATGACAACGCCTCGGCGCTGGCCGCGCTGCTCGATGAGATCGCCGGGCGGCACGCGATCGTGGGGCGGCGACTCGGCGGCAAGGAGGCCACGGTGGCCGGCGCGGCCGGCGCCACGGTCGCGGTCATCGGCGCCGCCGCGGCCGTACGCAGGGTGCGCCGCAAGCGAAGGGTCTGACGGGGCCGACGGGTCTGCCGGGCTCGCCGGGGTCTGACGGTCCCATAGGCCGGGGCAGGTCTGACAGGTCTGACAGGTCCGCCGGGCTCGCCGGGGCCGAGGGGGACGGACAGGGTTCGCAGGGGTTCGACGGGGCTCGACGCATCCCGCCCGGTCCGGGTCGGCCCCGCCGCCGGATACGGTCGGTTTAGGATGTCCTGTCCCGGAAGGATTTGATCATGGACGATGTGATTCGGTTGATCGGGATCAGGGACACGCCGCTGTCGGTCGACGAGGTGCTGGGCGCGGTGCGCGATCGCGGTGCCGGCGGCACGGCGGTATTCGTCGGGACCGTACGGGATGAGGACCACCAGCGGGCTGTGACGCGGCTGTCATATAGCGCGCATCCCAGCGTGGAGCAGGAACTGCGGCGAGTCATGGAGAAGGTCGCCGGCGACTATCCGGTGCGCGCGCTGGCCGCCGTCCACCGGGTCGGCGATCTGGAGATCGGCGATCTCGCGGTGGTGGTCGCCGCCGCGTGCCCGCACCGGGGCGAGGCGTTCGACGCCTGCCGCCGGCTGATCGACGACCTCAAGGCCCAGGTGCCGATTTGGAAGCATCAGGTATTCGCCGATGGTGAGACCGAATGGGTGGGTATGTGCTAGGTGCGGGCTGAGTCCCCTCGTCCTGCCTCGTGAGCCCCGTCGGCGGCAGGTGCGCCAGGCGAGACGCACGAGTCAGTCAATTGTGCTTGATGCGGAATTAATTCTCTTATGGGGCTAATAGCCCAGTAGGTAGATTGTTGTCTGTTTTTGCGGGAATGGATGGTATATGTCGTTCGTTACGTGGCTCGCGCTGCCGTTGGCGATCACTTTGATCGCATCATTGATCATGGTGCTGAACAATCGCCGACCACGTACGGACACCCACCAGGACATCGAGAACTTCGCGCGGTTCAGAGCGACGCTCGCCCGCCAGATGGCGGCGCCGCCGCCACCGGGGACGGTGGCGTTGTCTTCGTCGCCGCGTGCGGTGCCCTCGCCGCACCGGGCGGAGCCGCCGGCCGCGCCCGCCGATTCGCCCGGGGTGGCGCCGGTCGTCTCGACCGCGGTCATCTCGAACGCCACCATCCTGGAAGATCGGCGCCGTCCCGCTCGGGCCGGCGCCCGCTCCCGCGTCGCGACGTCCCCCGAGCGCTGACCGCGCCCTTATCGCATAGGCTTCCCGGCATGTCCCGTCGTGCAGCGACCCTGACGGTCACATCTGTTTTGGTGCTCGTCTTCGCCGTGATCGGGGCGCTCATGCCGGTGCCGTACGTCATGCTGACCCCGGGTCCCACGACGGACACGCTCGGCGAGACCGCCAAGGGCAAGCCGCTGATCGAGATCACCGGCCGCCAGACCTATCCGGACAACGGACATCTCAACTTCACGACCGTCGCCTACCGGGGCGGTCCCGGTAACCGCATCGACCTGCTCACCGCGCTGCGCGGTTGGCTCGACACCCAGACCGCCGTCGTGCCGGAGGAAGCGATCTTCCCGGACGACGAGAGCGTCCAGAAGGTCGAGCAGGAGAACACCGCCCAGATGGAAAGCTCACAGGACGCCGCGATCGCCGCCGCGCTCACCGAGCTCAAGATCCCGATCACGACCACGATCAAGGTCGCGTCCGTCCAGCCGGGCATGCCCGCCCAGGCGATGTTGCGCAAGGACGACCAGATCATCGCCGTCGACGGGGTCAAGGTCGCCAAGGTCGAGGAAGTCAGCGCCCGGATCGGCAAGCATCGGGTCGGCGACACCGTGAAGATCGCCATCAAGCGGGCGGGCAAGGACCAGACGGTCGCCCTCCGTACCGTCGCGGCGCCGCCCACCTCGGGCTCGAAGGCGGGTAAGCCCGTCGTCGGAGTCGTTCTCGGCGAGGATCACACGTTCCCGTTCACCGTCAAGATCACCGTGAGCGACGTCGGCGGGCCGAGCGCCGGCCTGATGTTCTCGCTCGGCATCTATGACAAGCTGACCCCCGGTTCGCTCACCGGCGGCACGTTCGTCGCGGGCACCGGCACCATCACCGCCGAAGGCGAGGTCGGCCCCATCGGCGGCATCCAGCAGAAGATGATCGCCGCCAGGCAGGCCGGCGCCAAGGTGTTCTTGACCCCCAAGGACAACTGCCCCGAGGCCGTGGCGAACGCCCCGGAGGGGCTGCGGCTCGTCCAGGCCGACACCATGCACGGCACGATCGCCTCACTCGACGCCCTGCGCACCGGTCGCGGCGCCGTCGCGCCCTGCCCCGCCTGAGGCTGAGAGCCGGCCGCGGTCCTCACCCGGGCAGAGCAGGGCGGCACCGAACCGAGCCAGAGCGTCGCGCCGGACGCTACCGCGCGTCGCCGGCAGGCGGGCCGGCCGCGTCGTGCGGGCCTTCGGGGTCGTCAGGACGTTCCAGGCCCGCCGGAACGAGGGTCGCCGCGAGCGCGTCGGCCAGCGCGGGGACGAGGTCGGGGCCGGACAGCACGGCGGCGTCGTCATCGTGCCTGCGCAGCCGCAGCACGGAGTGCCGCGAGCCGTCCCGCAACACGCCGACGGCCACCCGTACGTCCTCGCGCCGTGAATGTTCGACCGCCCAGCCATCGAGGTCCCCGGCCTCGCCCGGCAGGTCGGCCTCCGCCTCGGGTGGCAGCACGATCCGTTCCAGCACGAGCGCGCAGCCGTCGACTCGCGCCGGCCACGCGATCGTCCCGAGCAAATCCTCGATCGCGGCGGCATCGGAGCCGGGCAGCGGCGGCTGTTCGATGGCGGCGATCGAGTCGGCACCGGGCGAAATTCCGAGCTCCTCCGCAAGCGCCGGCTCATGGCGGCGCAACTCGGCGGCCTCCACCAGCGCAAACAACCGCGGCGGTACGTCCCATCCGGCCTCGGCCGAATGCCGTTCAAGATCGATTACCACACCTTCTAGCCGACTCACCCCCTCATCTTTACGCAATCGGCACGTCTCGCCTTCGGGAACCTGGCGCATCCTCGATAAGTTGCCTCAAAGAGCACCACGATGAACGGAGGCGGAGCCGTGTCGTTCCGTACCCCCAGTTTCGGTCGCCGAATGCGCACCGGAGGCCGAGCCCGCTTGATGCTGCCCACGGTCGCCGGGGTCGTGGTGATCTTCACCCTGTTCCTGGTGTTCTCCGGGATCTGGACCGAGTTGCTGTGGTATCGCTCCGTCGGATACTCCTCGGTGTATTCGCGGGAGCTGTGGACCAAGCTGATGCTGTTCTTCGGCGGCGGTCTGATCATGGTGCTCGTGATCGGCGCCAATTTGGTGATCGCCTATCGGCTGCGTCCGGCGTACCGGCCGTTGTCGGTCGAGCAGCAGGGCCTTGAGCGATACCGGACCGCCATCGACCCGCATCGGCGGCTCATCGCGGGCGCCGTCCTGCTCTTCATCGGGCTCATCACCGGCTCGTCGATGTCCGGCCAGTGGCGCACCTGGATGGCGTACATGAACCGGACGCCGTTCGGCACCGAGGATCCGCAGTTCCACAAGGACATTTCATTCTTTGTCTTCACCTATCCGTTCCTGCGGATGATCTTGGGTTATCTGTTCGCGACGGTGATCTTGTCCATCCTCGCGGCGATGATCGTTCACTACCTGTACGGAGGGCTGCGGCTGCAGGGCCCGGGCGACAAGGCCAGCCCGCACACCCGTGCCCACCTGTCCGTGCTCGTCGGAGTGTTCGTACTGCTCAAGGCCGTCGCCTATTGGTTCGACCGGTGGGGGCTCGCACATTCCGAGCGCGGCGTGGTGACCGGGCCGTCCTATACCGACGTCAACGCGGTGCTGCCGGCGAAGACGATCCTTGCGGTGATCGCGGTGATTTGTGCCGCGATGTTCTTCCTCAACCTGGTACGGCGGGGCATGACCCTGCCCGGCGTGGGGTTCGGGCTCATGGTGCTTTCGGCGATCCTGGTCGGTGGCGTCTACCCGCTGCTCATCCAGCAATTCCAGGTCAAGCCCAACGAGGCCGACAAGGAGGCGGCGTACATCCAGCGCAACATCAACGCCACCCGGTCGGCCTACGGTATCGAAAAGGCCGACGTAACATCGGGATACACGGCCAAGACCACTCCGGACCCCGCTCAGCTGGCGCAGGAGGCGTCCACGATCCCGGGCGTACGGTTGCTCGACCCGGCCGTCGTGTCGACGACGTTCCAGCAATTGCAGCAGAAGCGGAACTTCTACAAGTTCCCCGACACCCTCGACATCGACCGCTACCAGCTCGGCGGCACCTCGCGCGACACGGTCGTGTCCGTACGAGAGATCGAGGGCGCGCCCGCCGGGCGCCAGAACTGGGTCAACGACCACCTCGTCTACACGCACGGCTTCGGCTTCGTCGCCGCCGAGGGCGGCCGGCTCGCCCCGAGCGGGGAGCCGTCGTTCGTCGAGCAGGACATCCCGCCGACCGGGCAGCTGCCCCCCTTCCAACCGCGGATCTACTTCGGTGAGCGCTCGCCGCAGTACTCGGTCGTGGGC
>CALAED010000625.1 GCA_937891035.1 uncultured Thermomonosporaceae bacterium
CCGCCTCACCCGTCGTGCCATCGGGCGGACCGGCCAGTTCTACGAATTCACCGACGCCGCTTACGGCGGCGAGCGACGGCGGCACCGTAGCGTTTACGTCTCCCAGCGTCCGGACTTCGTCCTGGTCTTCGACCGCGCGGCCGGCGCCGGCCGCTACCAGCAGCTGTGGCACCTCGACCCGGCGCTGCGGGTCACCGCCGTGCACCGGACGCACGCCGTCGCGACCGCACCCGGCACCCGGCTGCACATCCGCCGGCTCACGCTGTCGGCCGCGTCGGCCGCCTCGGCGTCGACCCGGGTGGTCACCGGACAGACCCGCCCCTATCAGGGCTGGGTGTCGCACGCGATGCGCAGTCGTACGCCCGCCCCGGTCGTGACCATGACCCACCGCGGGCCGGGCGCCGCGATCCTCACTCTGATCGCGCCCACCGACCCGGGGGCCGCGGTCACCGCGAAGGTCAGCAGGCGCACGGGCGGCGGGTACCTGCTGCGCGCGCGCATCGGCGGCCGCGCGGTGTCGCTGCTCATCAGCCGGGGCGGCGGCATCGTCCGGCGCTGACGCTCGACGGCGCCGCCGGCCGCCGACCGGATCTAATCGCCGCCGCGGGGCGTTGGCTTCTGGCGGTCGCCGGCAGAGCCCCGCGTCGCGGTGATCGGGTTGGTCACCGCGGCGGCCGCCTCGTTCAAGGTGGGATAGGTCCGGACGAGACGGTCGATCGCGGTGATCCGGAAGAGCTTCTCAACGCGTTCGCTGAGCCCGAAGAACACCAGCGTGCAGCCGCAGGCGTCCGCGTGCCGCTTGGCTTCCACCGCGACGTTGAGCCCGGTGGAATCGCAAAAGCGCACCCCCGTCATATCGATCAACAGCGGCACCTCGCCGCCGCGAAGCAGGCCGACGATCCGCGCCAACAGCGACTCGCCCACGCTGAGGTCGATCTCGCCGACCAGTACGAGGATGCGATACTCAAGGCAGTCCACAACGTTCGCCTCGAGGAGCTTCCTCATGGCACCTCTCAGCCGGATCCGCGAACAAGACCGATAACCCCTCATCATGGTCTGACCGCCCGGTCGTTGCCAACCGGTATCGCGCCAGAACGACCTAGGCAAGCGCATTCTGGTCACCGCCCGGGCCCTGACCGGCTGGTGCCGGCCGGCCGCTTTCCCGTGGTCCGTCGAATCCCGAATCGGGCTGCGCGGGCGGGTGTGTACGGGGGAGGATTGGTTCGTGACCGACAGTGATGGCGATGCGGGCCGCGCGGGCCGATGGCCTGGCCCGCCGGAAGCCGATTCGTGGCGCGCCATGGCCGAGGCCGAGGCGCGCCGTGCCTTCGACACCCACCCCGACCTGGTGACGGCCGGAGTGGTGTTCACCTGCCTGGAGGAGATCGACGGGCGCTGGCGCGTGCTCGCCAGCGACTACGAGACGCCCCAGGATGCCCGCAACGGGCTCGCCCACATCTTCTTGAAGACCGCGGCCGAGTCGGCCGACCCCGTCACGGTCGAGCGGTTCCGCGCGGCGGCCGACGTGCTGGACTGGGAGCGGCGCGACGAGATGACCGTTGCCGGGCGGCGCTTTCGCGTCGGCCGGATCGAACGCTCCGCCCGCATCGGTCCCGACGGCCCCGAGCCGCCCCGCTGCGCCGACCCGCAGTCGCTGCCCGGCGATGAGTTCGGCCTGTCCAGCCGGACGGTGGGCTTCATCCGCGACATCGCTTTGACCGGCACCGCCGCGGCGATGCTGCGGTACGTACTGCACAACAGGGTGCCGGATTGCGACTCCGAGGCGGCGCGGCGCGACGCGGTGCGCGCCCTGCTGACCCACCCGCGCATCGTGTTACTGCCCGCCGAGTTCGTCGTCGCGGAAGAGATCGGCGGCCGGTGGCGCCCACGCGCCCACGCGACCTTCCCGACCGTACGGATCGCCCGCGACAGCCTCGCCGACTATTTCCGGGTGGTCGTGCCCGGCCCGGACAGCCCGGAGCCGCAATACGCGCGGATCGCCGCCGATCTCGGCTACGAAAGCCCGGGTCCGGCCGTGTGCGAGGAGTTCGCGCGGGCCGCCGACATCGTTGACCGCGACCGGCTCGACGACGTCCACGTGGCCGGGCAGCACTTCAGGATCGTCCGCGTCGAGCAGCTCGTCCGGCTCGGCCTCGACGGGCCCGAGCCGCCGCGGCCCTCCGATCCCGACCCCTACCTGCCGCCGGCCGCACTGATGCAAGATCACGACCAACCCGGTTCCTGAGCCGTCCGCGGGGTGGCCATGATCCGCGCCCCTGTACCACGGCCCCGCGAGAGGGGGACAATGTCCCCCTTCGGCAGGTAACGCGGTTATGGGAGGGCGCCGTGCGAGTCGTGGTCATCGGCGGGACGGGGCATATCGGCAGCTACCTGGTGCCCCGGCTGGTGCGGGCCGGTCACGAGGTCGTCGTGCTGACCCGCGGCGAGCGCGAGCCCTACCACCCCGACGCCGCCTGGCGGCGCGCGGAACGACTGCGCGTCGACCGGGACGCCGAGGACGCGGCCGGCACGTTCGGTACGCGGATCGCCGAGCTCGACGCCGACGCCGTGATCGATCTGGTGTGCTTTACCTTGCCCAGCGCACGGCACTTGGCCGAGGCACTGCGCGGTCGCACCGGGCTGCTGCTGCACTGCGGCACGATCTGGGTGCACGGTCCGCTCGTCCACGTGCCGGTCGCCGAGGACGAGCCGCGCGAGTCGTTCGGCGAGTACGGCGTGGCCAAGCTGGAGGTCGAGTCTTACCTGCTCGGCCAGGCGCGCCGGGGCGGGACGCCGACGACGGTGCTGCACCCCGGCCACATCGTGGGCCCAGGCTGGCCGCCGTGCAATCCGGCCGGCAATTTCGAGCTCGACGTGTTCGGCGCGATCGCCCGCGGCGAAGAGATCGCCCTGCCCAACTTCGGCCTGGAGACCCTCCACCACGTACACGCCGACGACGTGGCCCAGGCGTTCGAGCGGGCGCTGCACCGGCGGTCGGCCGTCATCGGCGAAAGCTTCCACGTGGTCTCGCCGCAGGCGCTGACCCTGCGAGGTTACGCCGCCGCGGTGGCGGGCTGGTTCGGGGCGCCGTCCCGGCTGCGGTTCGAGCCGTTCGAGGAGTGGGCGCGCGACCTCGACCCGGCCGTCGCCAAGACGAGCTGGGAGCACATCGCGCACAGCCCGAGCATGAGCATCGACAAGGCCCGCTCCCTGCTCGGTTACGCGCCGCGCTACTCCTCGCTCCAGGCCGTACGCGAGTCGCTGGCCTGGCTGATCGCACGGAGGCAAGTGGACACCGGCGGGCGATCGCTGGCCTGACCCAAACCGGTCGCCGGAGCGGGCCAAAAATCGCATGGCCGGCCGGCGTCGTGGCGTTCGCCCTGCCGATCGACGCAGGTTGATCGCGCGGCGTCCGACACGCGGGCGAACGGCTGATCCGCGCCCCGGAACCGGCGCCGCTGCGATACCCCCGCGCGCCGGTGAAGCACATTAGGATCAGCGGACAGCCGCGGCCCCTGGAGGCGAGGGTGAGCGAGTCGCAAGATCCGCCCCGCGAATCCGATCCGGGCGATCGGGCCGAGCCGGCGCAGCCAGGCGACTCCGGCCCGCCAGGTCCGCCACCCGCGGCCCCGGCACCGTCGGC
>CALAED010000626.1 GCA_937891035.1 uncultured Thermomonosporaceae bacterium
GCCACGGGCACCGTGGCGAGCCGCCTGGCGGCGAACGCCAGGGCGTTCAGCGACATGGCGTCCAGCCGGTGCACGTCGTCGGCCCAGCACAGGACCGGACCCGACGCGGCCGCCTGGGCCAGGAGTGCGGTCACCGCGGCGTACAGCGCGAGCGGCTCGCCGACGTCGGCGCGGCCCGTGAGCACCGGCGCCAGCGCCTCGGCGTGGTGCGACGGCAGCGCGGCGACCTGGTCCGCCAGCGGCGGCAGCAGCCGGTGCAGCCCGGCCAGGGGCAACGCGGACTCGTCCCGCACCCCGCGGATGCCGAAGACGCGAAAGTCACCGGCCGCCACCGCCGTCCGTGCCGCTGCCTCCAGCATGGCCGTCTTTCCCATGCCGGGCTCGGCGTGAATGGCCAGCGCGCCGCCGGATCCGTCGCGGGCCCGGCCGAGCAACTCCTCCAGGGCGGCGAGCTGTGAGTCTCTCCCAAACAGCACCAAGGACCTCGACAGTGTTGTCCGCACCGGTCAAAAGGGTCGAAAACCCTCACTTAACGTACGCTCGGCGCGGTCCTCTTCCAATGCCTTCGCCGCGTACCCGGCCTCGATGACGAGCGTCCCGCCTCGCGCGTGACTGCCGCGCACCGCGCCACCGGCCAGAGGCCGGCGAGCCAGGTCCGGTAGCGTAGCCGATGGTGAGAGAGACCAGCCGGTTGCGCGGGTTGAGGCTGGTTGAGCACGTTTCGGCGTCGCGGTTGCCTGGGCACGCCCACTCGGCGGGCTGCCGCTGCGCTACCGGCGCGACGGTGTGGCGGCCTGTTGGTCGGCGGTGTTCGGCCCTGCTATTGGTCATGATCGAGTGGGCGCCCAGTCGTTGCCGTATGGGGTCGGCCAGCACGATGCCCCGGCTGGGCAGGTGGAGGCGCCCGGCCTCATCCATGGGGAGCCGGCGCGTGGCGGCGCGATGTGACTCCTCAACCCCTGCCCGGATCAGGGGGTATGGACGGTCTCCAGCCATGCGTCGACCGCGTCGTCCAGCGCCGTCACCGCCTCGCCGACGGCGACGTTGGTCGGCGCCTGGGCGCGGAGCTCGTTGAGGTGCGCGGTCACCGTTGCCTGGTCGGGCCGAGGTTCGCACAGCTCGGCTCGGAGGAGGGCGAGGCGCTGTTCGGCCGCGGCCGGATCGGTGAGCGCGGTGCGATGTTCGTCCAGACGGGCTTGCAGGTCGTGCATGGCCGCGCCGACGGTCTCGCTGGGGGTGGTGGCCTTGCGGCGCAGCCGCGTGCCCAACGCGTTGAGCATGAGCCCGCCGGCCAGGAAGGCGACCTCGAACTTCTCCTTGCTCACCGGTATCCTCCTCAATCCCCTGCCTGACCATTGGTGAGGAGGGGTGTGCTGCCTGCTGTCATTAACGAGTGCCGCCGGTGGCAGGTCAACCGAAGTGCACCGAGTTTCCCTGGCCGGATCGGGCCGCCCGCCCGTTTCTCGCCTGGCATCCGCGGACGCCCGAACCACGGCAACGCTTCCGGACACTCGGACACTGCCGAAGCGCTTCGCCTGGGTGCTCGACATCCACATCGCGGCGCCATCCCTCGTCGTACGAGGGCCACCCCAACCCCTCGTACGCGGTGCTGTCAGCGGGCGCCGATCTCCTTGGCGAAGGTCAGGAAGTCCTGGTGGGGCAGTTCGGTCAGGCATTCGCGCATCAGGGCGCGGGCGCGGTCGGCGGCGCCCGTCTGCATGCCCGGCGACCGTTGCCGCCCACGACCGCGCCGTCGCAGTACTGCCCCGCGAGAGGGCGATCGGCGGCCAAAACAAGTCGTAGCTCTTGGTCTCGCATGCCAGGTCGATGATCCGTTCAAGGGCGGCGGCGCCGGTAGGGACGTCGAGGGCGAGCGCGCGTCGGGCGTCTTTGGCGAGACACTGGAAGGTGAACCGCCACCGGCTGCGTTCCTTGGCGATACCCGCCGGTTCCCGGCCATGTAGGCGCCATCGCGAGCGAGCGATACGAAATCGGTGATCTCACCGAGCACCACCTGTGGGTCGACCGCTTCACCGCGCGCCGGTGCAGGCGCATCGGCGGGTTGGATCTCGACCTCGATCCGCTCTCGCACCTGGTTCGTACCGCGCCAATACAGGACCCACAGCACCTTCTTCAAGGCGGCTTCATCGAGCCCCGACAGCGCCTTGTAGAACTCGTCCTTGCTCATCCGCTTCGTCGCCACGACCGCCGAGCGTAATCGCCGGGAGTGACTCGCGTAGACAGCTTCGGTGGTGCGGGTCGCCCCGGTCCACGCCAAGATCCGCCGACGGGGGTATGGCGGCTCACTCAGTCCTGCGGGGTGACCAGCGCCCCGGCGGCTGCGAGCAGCAGGATCGTGGCGGCGGTGGCGATGAGGGTCATCGAGACCGGGCGACCTTGCCGATGCGCTGTCGTCCAGGCAGGAAGGCCGCCAGGAGCGCGGCGAGGAGGCCGGCGGCCGCCACCGGAAGGAGGACGACCAGGTTGGAGGTGTTGATCGGAAGCACGGACGTGGCGCCGTAGAGTGCGATGATCAGTGCCGGGATGCCGATCAGCACGCCTCCGCCCGTGGCGACCAGGGTGAACGTCTCTTGCGCCTGGGCATCTCGGGCGACGGACACGCTGGCGGCGGCGTCGAGTAGCTGGTGCAACAGCGTGGACTCCTCGGCCAGCAGCCGATCCATGGCCTCGCACTGGCGAACACCGGCATCGAGAATGGGGAACCACGACAGGCGGCGGGCTTTGCGGGCGCCGGGACGGCGCGGCAGCGTGGGATCTTGGAGTCGGCGCTGCGCATGGTACGCGGCCGGGGCGCTGCGCCAGCTGTTGAGGCCACCGCGGCGGTCTTCGGTGGCGCCTTCCCGGGCGCGGCTGACGGCCACGGTGAGTTCGACGACGTCGGCCAGGACGGACTCGAGCTCTTGGTCCGCAGGCGGCGCAGACTGGCGCCGATCGTCCGCTCCAGCTCGTATCGCAGCTCACGCACCGTGTAGGCCTCGTTGCGTGACGATTCGGCGATCGCCTTGGCGATCACGGTGGCACGGCCTTCCCGGTCGGCGGGAATCGGGTGCGGGGTTGTCGCGCAACCACGGGATCAATAGCTCCCGCAGCCCGTCGTATTCGGAGACCATCCGCCAGCCATGGTCCGTCGGGCGGAACAGATCCGCGCCGCGGCCGGTGCGTGACCGCCGCCCGCGCGGTGCCTCGCCTTCACGCGAAGCCAGCCACAGCGCCTGGGCCAGTACCCGAAAGACGGGGGCATGCTGCGAATCCGCTGTCACCTGGCAATGCCCGACCACAATGAGCCTGCCGGCGCCGGTATCCAGGATCGCCAGCAGCGGGGCGGTGCGGAACGCCGTCCGGCGCGGCGCGGCCGTCACCGGGTCGGCCGCCGCGACGGCATCCAACACATTGGGTGAACACGACACCGAATCCCACGTTCCGCTCCCTTTCGTTCACGCTCGCGGCCGAACCCCTTCGGCCGCCGTCTATCAGGGCATTCGATCGCTTCGTTCGACGTGATGATGAGGTCCACGCTGAAGTCATGTTCAGTCTCGGAATCTCCCCATCAACGACCTGCAGCTGGCATGGAAGAGTGTGATCACATGCCCGAAGATCCACACACTCACTACGACCGTCTCGCCGAGCGGTACGACAACAATTGGGCCTACAGCCCGGCCTTCATCACCTGGATGACAGGCCACATTCTCGACCGGCTTGCAGTACGCCCTGGCGAGCGGGTCGCGGATCTCGGCTGCGGTACCGGTCTCTACGCCAAGGGGCTATTGGATCGGGCGGGCCGGGTGCTCTGCGTCGATCCGTCGGCCAAGATGCTGGCCCAACTTCCCGAAGACGATGAGCTGCAACCCATCTGCGCGTCATCCGAAGATGTGGCCGCGGGCCGGGCGAAGCTCCCATACGACCAGCTCGACGCCGTGCTTATCAAAGAGGCCATCCACCACGTGAGTGATCCGGCGGCGGTTCTGTATGGGCTCTGCCAACTGCTAGCTCCAGGCGGACGCCTACTGGTGGTGATGCTGCCGACGCGGATCGAGTACCCCCTGTTTGCGGCGGCCTTGGCGTTGTTTGAACGCTTGCAGCCTGATCCGGAAGCGATTGCGGCGGCGATGCGTGCGGCCGGCCTCGCTGTGGATCTTCAGTACGAGTCGTTCACCTTGTCGTTCGAGAAGTCGCGGTACCTCTCTATGGTGCGCTCGCGTTACATGTCGCTGCTTTCTTCTTTCAGCGACGCCGAGCTGGAGCGCGGCATCGCTGAGATTGACCAGCGCTACGCCGGTGAGCGGCTGATCTACCGTGACCGGCACGCCTTCGTTTTGGGGGTACGCCGGTAGCTGTCATTCGACCGGGATGTCGTAGAACAGGCCGGTGAGGTCGGCACGCATGACGAAGCGAGTGACTTCGTAGGCGTTGCCGTCTTGGTCGATGCTGGTATGGAGGACATCGAGCACGGGCACGCCGGGCTGAAGCTGTAGGTGACGGGCTTCGTCGGCTTTGGGCATGCGGGCGTTGACCCGTTCTTGTTGGCGGGTCATGACGTGGCCGCGGAGCCCGTGCGTCTGCTGGATGTTCGAGAGCGGTACGAACGTCCGGGAGCACGTGGAATCATCACGCCTCGGTTGTATGTCGAACATCCCGAAACATGGGGACCTGAGTGCGGAATGCTATACCGGCGATGCTCAACAAGCTGGCGGGGGCAATGAATTGCCCGCGGGTGGTGTTTGGGCGGAAGCGGGGAGCGACGGCTTGTCGCGAGGCGCGCCATACGGCCGGGAGTGATGAGGGTCAATGGTAGGAGCGGAAAGCCACACCCTCCAGCTACTGATGGAAACACCGACCGCTTCCGCCCAAGGGGTCAGGGAAGGACGGCGTAGAGCATCCGGCGCGTTGGGCCCGCCGAGTAGGGCAGCCGCCATTTGGTGCTTTGAGCTGTGGTGATGTGGCTGTGCCGGGTGGTGTGATCTTGTTATGGGACAGGCGGGCATGAAGACAGCCGCCTCATGATCATGTCTGTGTGACGAGAAATGAACCACGGGCGGCTGCTGCCCTCATGGTAGAGGCTGGCCGTGTCGGTGACCTGCTGAAGGGCTTGATCGATAGCGTTCGGGGGTGCTTCGCGCGGGTCGAGCCGTGGATCCAGGCGGGCGAGTATGTCCGGGCGTGTATGTCTGATCTGGATAAACGCAATGGGTGGAGCATCGCTGAATGGATCGGGGACGCGACGCCGGATAAGACGCAGCGATTGTTGAACCACGCGCGCTGGGATGACGCGGGGGTGATGAGCGCCATCCGTCGGTTCCTCATCGTCGGGTTGGATCGGGTGGCCGCCAGGCGTTGGCTGGCCATCGCCGCACTCGATGAGACCGGGCAGCAAAAGACCGGGGCGGCCACGGCGGGGGTGAAACGCCAGTACATGGGGTGCGCGGGGCGGGTCGCCAACGGGATTAACACCGTGCACCTGGCCTACGTTCGCCAGCACGTCGGGCATGGGCTGATCGGGTCGCGGCAGTGGATCCCGCGTGAGCAGTTGGCGGACGCGGCCACGCGGGAGCGGATGGGGCTGCCCGCAGACCTGGCGTTCGCGACCAAGGGCGAGTTGGCGGTCCAGGTCCTGTCCGACGCCTACACCGATGGCATGCGCGTCGACTTCGTCTGTGGCGATGAGGTGTACGGCGCCTGTCCGGCCCTGCGCTCCTACCTCGAAGGCCGCGGCCAAGGCTACGTGCTACGCGTCGCGAAGACCTTCCAGGTCGCCCTCAACACGGGCAGCCGGCTGTCATGCGCCGACGTGGTGGCCCGGCATCTGAAAAACGACCGGCGCTGGCACATCGTCTCCGCCGGGGCCGGGTCCAAGGGGGAACGCGATTACGCCTGGGCGTGGATCACCACCGATCAGCCGCGGCACTGGCTGCTGATCCGCCGCCACCTCAAGACCGGCGAGTGCGCCTATCACTACTGCCACATCCCCGCCGGCCGGCCCGTCACCTTGAAACGCCTGGTCACCGCCGCCGGGCTGCGATGGCCGATCGAGGAGACATTCACCTTCGGTAAAGACTACTTCGGACTCGATCAATCCCAGGTCAGGGTGCATATCGCGATCAGGCGGCATACCGTCCTCGTGGCCGCCGCACTCGCCGTCTGCGCTCTTGCCGCCGCCCAAGCCCGCCACCGCACCAACAGCCAAGCCCCACCTCCGACCAGCCCGGCCAGCCTCCCACCAGCCGATCCCGGTCTGATCCCGCTGACCGTCGCCGAGATCAAACGCCTCTTTAACACGGCCACCGCCCGAGCACACTCGCTGTGGCAAGTCACCCGATGGTCATGGTGGCGACGCCGCCACCAAGCCCGAGCCCACTGGCACCACAAACGCACCCGACTCGCCCGCAAAACCGAACTCGCCCAGGTCAAACCCTGAAATGCGACTGCCCTACTAGCAGGACGCGGATTCACATGTGCGTCAATACATCCGCGGCGATCACCTGGAAAAGCAACCGCCTCGGGCCGGGCCGGTCACGTCGGGTGCCTCCGCCTTTACAGACAGCGAATCCATGCCACGATGGGACCGCCAGGCGTGCGATCAGTCTGGCGTACGTGGATGACAGCGAGCTCAATGCGCCCGCCTCCGGAGAGCGGGACCAAGCACTCTGGACGCAGACCCGAGTGCCAGCCGCCTTGGCGGTCAGCCCAGTCGACCGACCCAATCCGGTATCCGATCGCTTCGTTCCGCCGGCCGCCGTCCGGAAGGAAAGCGATGGCGTCGGCGTCTTGATTGACATACGTCACGGTCCCTCGTTGGGATTCAAGACTGACGTCATCCACGGTCATGTAGTGACCGAGAGCGGCAGCCGCGATACCAACGACTAGGGTCACTCCCAGCAGAAAAACCAGACGAATGCGTACAAACCTGTTGATCGGCATGGTAGGAGAGTATAGGGCGGCCTGCCTGGATCGCACTGGCGGCCGAATTCTCCCGTATAGCTAATCCCGTTTGGTTACGACACGTGCCGCCTTGTCGGGCATTCGCCGAGCTTCTGTATAAGCCTTGCTTCAGTATCGCATAACGGCTTACCGAATGTTCCGGTACATCGACATGGACCTCCCGGGGGGGAGTCGGCATGGCCTCACAACAGTTGGAGTTGGTTGCACCGAGCGGGGGCCGGGTAAGGGTCGCCTTATCCGCGGACCGGCCGATTTCCAGTGTGGCGGCCGGGGTGCGGTTCGCGGGCGGCTCCTACGGCACGGGTTTCCAGATCGGCCCGAGGGGCTATCACGAGTTCGTCTGCACGTACGTCGCCCCGGCGACAACCCGCGAACGGTTTCTGGTGCACGGGCGCGAAGTCGTCGTGGCGGAAGGAAACGACCAGCAGTCGTCGGTCGCGACGCTGATCGGGGCCTACCACGAACTCATGACCGTGTACGCCGGCGGCATGGTGGTGCGGCCGCGGGCGGCGACGCTGCTGGACACGATGGCCGAGCAGATCGCCGTCGTGGTCAGGGGCCGTGGCGTGCTGTCGATTCCCGGGCCGCGGCAGGCGGACGCCCTGGTGCCGAGGCACGCGGGGGCGCGTACCAGGCACGGCGAGGTGTGGAAGACGGCGCATGCGGATGTATCAGCTCTTCAAACGCGGAGGGCTCGGTTGCCGAGCGAGAGACGGCCAGGTCGTCTCGGCGCGGCACTCTCGATCACCAGCTGGGTCACCGCGATCGCATTCCGTTCCCGGTCCGGCGCCGCATGACCGCGAGGACTCAAGGCACCTCGACCAGGCTGCTCAGATCCAGGACAGCCACTACGGATGGGTCGTGATTTGGGGTACGTGGCGGCGGTTCTTCTCGGCGTTCTGCCGCTTCGCCCCAGTGCCGTATGTGGTGGATGCGGCCGACGCCACCGAGCTGATCGAAGGCATGAACGCGGTCTACGGCATGCGCGAGCGCGCGCCACGCAGAAGGACGTCATCGCCGAGCGGCGGGAGTCCCGAGTGCGCCCTTAAGACGTTCGGCAGACCTCGGCCCCCAGGATTGAGGCCCGTACAGTGAGGTAATTGCATCCTGATCCCGTAGGTCAGGGCCGGGGTTGCCGTCCTGCGAGGCGTGATCAGCACACAGAAAGCTCCCGGTAGTTCGGGTCTGCCAAGATCACCGAACCCCTCCGGGAGCTTTGCTGCTCTTCTACCGTGCGGTCCTCGACCTGTCTCGCGGGCCGCGGTGAGGTCGTGGACCCCCGGCAGCGCCGCCGTGCCTGCGACT
>CALAED010000627.1 GCA_937891035.1 uncultured Thermomonosporaceae bacterium
AAAGTCCCTGCCGCTGTTCATCGCCGGTTTCATCCTGCTGTTCATCTTCAGCGGCATCGGCAACGGCTCGACCTACAAGATGATTCCCGCGATCTTCCGGGCGAAGGCGCAACTCGGGGTGGCCGACGGCGGCGATCCGGTGGCCGCGGAGCACGAAGCGCGGCGGCTGGCCGGCGCGCTCATCGGCATCGCCGGGGCGATCGGCGCGTTCGGCGGCGTGCTGGTGAACATCGCGTTCCGCCAGTCGTTCCTCATCTACCACAGCGGGAACGCCGCCTACCTGACGTTCATCGCCTTTTATGCGCTGTGTTTCGTCGTGACCTGGCTGGTTTACCTGCGCACGTCACCCGGGAAGCTGGCCGGCGTCTGAGCGCCGCACTGCCCCCACCGAAAGATGATCACACGGTCGCTGCCCGACTTCGGGCAGGATCCTTGCGTTCCGGCCACCGTATGAGCACGATCGTGGGTCGTGGCCACGCCCCATCGAGACCTCGTCGATCACCTCACCCGTACCACCTCGCTCAGCCTGGGCGAGGCGGCGCGAGTGATCGACGACGTGCTCACCTACTTCGCCGAACCCGCGGCCGCCTACGTCCGCAGGCGGCACGCCGAGCTGCGCGGCCGCGGGCTCACCAACGACGAGATCTTCCAGCGGATCGCCGCCGAGCTGCCGGCGCGCCGGGTAGCGCCGCCCGAACTCTCCTCGCGCCAGCTGCGTCGCATCGTGTACGGGTGAGCCGCGCCGGCTCATCGACGTCAGGAGGAAACGTGTGTGGAATCGTGGCCTACGCCGGGCCGCGCGACGCCGTGCCGATCATGCTCGAAGGGCTGGCGCGCCTGGAATACCGGGGGTATGACTCGGCCGGCATCGCCGTCGTCGGTCGCTCCGGAGACCTGCGGGTCCGCAAGGTCAAGGGCCGGGTCGCGCGGCTCGCCGATGACCTGCCAGCACGGTTCAAGGGCAGCCCGGCCATCGGACATACGCGGTGGGCGACGCACGGCGAGCCGAGCGACGCCAACGCCCACCCGCACGTGTCCGGTTCGGTCGCCGTGGTCCACAACGGCATCATCGAAAACGCCGACGAGCTGCGCGCCAAGCTCGCCGGCGATGGCGTCGAGTTCGCCTCGGCCACCGACACCGAGGTGCTGGCCCACCTCATCGCCCGCGCCGCGGACGACGCCGGCGACCTGGAGGGGGCGGTACGGCGGGCCCTCACCTCGTTGGTGGGCACGTACGGCATCGCCGTGATCGACGCGCGCCGGCCGGAGCGGATCGTCGTGGCGCGCAACGGCAGCCCCGTGGTCCTCGGCATCGGCGAGCGGGAGATGTTCGTTGCCTCGGACCTGTCCGCGCTCGTCCGCTACACCCGCCAGGTGGTGCATCTCGACGACGGCGAGCTGGCCACCGTCGAGGCCGGCGGGTTCCGCACGTCGACGCTGGACGCCCGCGCCACGGCCAAGAGCCCCTCGGTGATCGACTGGGAGCCCGGCCAGTACGACACCGGCTCCTACGACCACTTCCTGCAAAAGGAGATCCACGAGCAGCCGTCCGCCGTCCGCCGGGCCCTGTCGGGACGGCTCGACACGCGGTTCCACACCGCCCATCTCGGTGGCCTCGAACTCGACGCACGGCAGGCCAGGGAGTTTCGCCGGGTGAAGATCATCGGTTGTGGCTCGGCCTATTACGCCGGCCTGATGGGCGCCCAGCTGATCGAGGAGCTGGCGCGCGTCCCGGCCGGCGCCGAGCCGGCGTCGGAGTTCCGCTACCGCAACCCGGTGGTCGAGCACGACACGCTGTACATCGCGGTGAGCCAGTCCGGGGAGACCTACGACACGCTGGCCGCCGTGCAGGAGCTGCGCCGCAAGGGCGGCCGCGTGCTCGGCGTCGTCAACGCGGTCGGCAGCGCCATCGCCCGCGAGTGCGACGGCGGGGTCTACCTGCACGCAGGCCCGGAGATCTCGGTGGCGTCCACCAAGGCGTTCACCTCCACGGCGGTCGTGCTCGCGCTGATCGCACTGCATCTCGGCCGGATCCACGACCTGTCCCCCGCCGACGGCCGGCGCATCGCCGACGGGCTGCGCGCGCTGCCAGAACAGATCGAGGAGATCCTCGCCCACGAGGACCACATCGCCGCGCTTGCCCGCGACCTCGTGCGCCACCCCGGGATGTTCTTCATCGGCCGGGTGCGCGGCTACCCGGTCGCCAGAGAAGGCGCGCAAAAACTCAAAGAGATCTCCTACCTGCACGCGGAGGCCTATCAGGCGAGCGAGCTCAAGCACGGACCGCTGGCGCTCGTCGGTCCCGAGCTGCCGACCGTGGCGGTCGTGCCGGACGACGAGCTGTTCGACAAGAACGTGTCCACGCTCGGCCAGGTCCGCGCCCGGCACGGCCGGGTACTGGCGGTCGCGCACCGCGCCGGCGCGGTCGCCGAAAACGCCGACGACGTGATCGTCGTACCGAAGAACCAGCCCGAGCTGGACCCGATCCTGTTGACGATCCCGCTGCAGATCCTCGCCTACCACGCCGCCGTCGAGCTCGGCCACGACGTCGACAAGCCACGCAACCTCGCCAAGAGCGTCACCGTGGAATGAGCCGGGATGCGGGCCGCTCGCGCGACCAGTCCGGGGACCGTCCCGACGAGCACAGCACAGCGGCCCACGGGTCTCCCTGCCGGAGCGGCAGGTGCGGGACGCCCCAGTGCCACGCGGCCACGAGCACATCCGGATCGGTTGGCCGGTAGTCGGCGCCCATGGCCCGGGCCAGGTCCCAGGCGTGCAGGTGCCATTCCAGGCAGGCCGCGCCCGCGTGGTCGCCGGCCGTGTACTTCGTGCCGCGGTAGAGCAGGTACGTGCGGTCCCACGCGTCCGGCAGCAGATCCGCGTACGCCCCGGCCGACACGGCGAACGCGATGATCCGCTCCGGCCCCGACTCGGCCGGCAGCACCGCGAGCTCGGCCGCGTTCTGCCGGGCCTGCTGGCGGATCAGCACCGCCGACGCGGCGTCCTGGGCGAACAGGTGGGCCAGCCGGCTGTCCGGCGCGTCCTGGAGGTATTCCAGGTAGTTCTCCGCGACGCAGCGCAGATGCCCGGCGAGGTCGATGACCCGCCAGTCCGGGCACGGGGTGCTCAACGTCCAGTCGGCGCAGCGCGCGGCCAGCGCCCGGACGGCCGCGACCCCGTCCAGGTAGGACTCGAGTACCCGATCACGTTCCGGCGGCGTGCGATCCACGTGGCCCCCTGCGCTCGCGTTTCCCGAGTCGGTACATTCTCAGAGTTCGCCGGTCCCGGCAGCCGATCCCCGCCTTCGTGTCCACCCTGCTGACGGTCATCGCGGTGCAATGCCGGCCGTTCGCGCCCGCCGGGGAGGCCGAACAAGCCGGTCAGGACGGCGCGGTCAGATCACGGCCCACCCGGAAACTGAGCCGGTGCTTTTCCCGCGCGGTGCGCAGCCGGTCCACCTCATCGCTCCACGGCCGCACCGCCGATGTGGCCAGCGCCTTACGGCGGGCGATCTCGGCGGCGCGCACCTCGGCCGGCGAGCCGTCCGCCGGCGGGTAGGTCGCCGGGCCCATCGCCAGCCGTTCGGCCGCCTCGGCGGCGAGCAGCGCCTCGGTGAGCGCCTTGTCCACCGCGACCACCAGCGCGTGCGTCCCCGCGCTCGGCCGCCCCTCGCCCTCGGCCTGCCGCAGCGCCCGGTCCACCGTGCCGACCCGGGCCAAAAGGTCGCCGTAGCGGGCGGCCAGCCGCCGATCGGCGGCGAGGCGCTCTTGGATGTCCTGGCTCACCCGGCGGCGCAGCCTCATCAACGACGACCCCCTTGTCCTACCCGGCTCGGCACGTGCGTTCCGGTGATGCCCGATCCCGGCGATGTTCGATCTCGGTAAGCGTACGCGCCCGGCACGTTTCGCCGGTGACCGGGTCGGTGCTTCAGCCCATCGCCTTTACGTAGTAAGGTCCGATCATGACTTCGCCGCGCGAGCCGCTGACCCGAGACCGCATCATCGACACCGCCCTGCACATCGTCGACGGTCAAGGGCTCGGCCGGCTCACCATGCGCCGGCTCGGCGACGCCCTCCAGGTCGAGGCGATGGCGATCTACCACCATCTCCCCCGCGGCAAGGAAGAGCTCCTCGACGGCCTCATCGCGCACGTCGCCGCGCTGCCGGCCGCCTGGCCCCGGCCGGCGAACGGCACGCGGCCGGCCGCCGGCGACTGGCGGGCGCACCTGCGGTCCTGGGGCGGCGCCTACCGCGCCCGGCTGCTCGACCACGCGGGCGTGCTCCCCCTGCTGATGACGCGCCGCAACCCCACCGCGCTGGCCGAGACGACGGCCTCGCTGCGCGAGGTGCTGCGCATGGCCGGCTTCCTCGACGCCGCCGCGGCCACCGGGGCGCACACCATCCTCGGCTACGTCATCGGGCACGCGGCGCTCGAGGCACGCGCCACGGCGGCCAGACGCCCCGACGACCCCGAAGAGGCCGTCGACTGGGACCACCGCTTCGCCGCCGGCCTCGACGTCGTCCTCGCCGGCCTGCTCACCCTGCCTTGACCGGAGCGGCCTCGTCGACGACGAGCACGCCGGACGCCGTGAGGGTCTCAAGTGGCCATGGGTCCGTTGTCCCTTAGTCGGCGTGTCGTTCTCCGTCCGTTATGACACGCGCGGAAGTCTTGGAGCGATACAACAGAAGTGAACGGGGTCACAGTCCAGGGATACGAAGGTGTCAGGAACACAACCGTCCCAACGGGCTATGTCGCTGAGCGGCGAACCTCAGCACACTGAGAGGCGTCCAAAGTGACACAGCACACATCCAGCGCAGTTGAGACCGGAGGCACGAGAATGTGCCCGCACCAGCCGCCTTGTCCGCCGCCCGACGCGGCCGACCGCGACGCAGCCCGCACCATCGCCGCCCATCCCGAGCAGGGGTGGAGCCTGCTGTGCAACGGCGTCGTACTGTTCGAGGACACCGGCGAGCTGCTTCCCAACGGGGGAATCATCGCACCGCATAGGCCGACGGATCTGCCGGCCCATACGGCCGCGTGAGGCACGGCCCGTAAAGGACTAGTCCGCCCGGGTGGCCATCCACCGGGTCCGGACGCCACCGAAAACGCGGACCGATCGCTCATCTGGTCCAGCGCCGCAGCCAGTCGGCGGCCACCTCACCGATGGTGTCGGCGGCCGTTGCCAGGTCATGTCCCGCTCGTGGCAGTACGTGCACGCATGTCGCGTCCGCGGCGTCCGGCACCCCGAACGGGTCGCGTCGTCCATTGATCACGAGCACCGGCACGCCGGCGCCGCGCAGTTCCGGGGCCCGGGACACCTCGGGCCGGCGCGGCGGGTGCAGCGGGAAGGCCAGCGCGATCACGCCGCGCGCGCCGGCCGCCAGGGCGGTTCGGCAGGCCACCCGCGCGCCGTTGCTGCGGCCGCCCTGGACCAGCGGCACGTCGCCGTGCCGCTCGCGCAACGCGGCGATCACCTCAAGCCAGGCCGCGTCCTGCGCCGCGGCCGGGCCCGGCGCCCGCCGGCCGGCGACCCGGAACGGCTGCAGCACCCTGGCCACCGCGCCGCCCAGGCCGAGCGCCGCGTCTCGTACGGCCAGCAGATCGGGCGCGCTCACCCCGCCGTTCGAGCCGTGCGTCAAGACCAGCAAGAACGCGGGGCCGGCGTCGCCGGCCACCTCGGCCACCTCAGCCACCTCGTCCAGCGTGACCCGCGCGGTCCCGGCGGCCGTCGAGATCTCCATGGCACGCACGGTAGCCCGCGGCGGGCACGGCCTGAGAGCCGGGGAAGACGGTGCCGGGAAGATGGACCCATGAAGATGAGCGAGGCCGAGTGGCGAAAGTTCGTCTCCGCGGGGACGCGCACCGGCAAGGCCGCCGTCACCCGCGCCGACGGGAGCACTCACGTTACGCCGATCTGGTTCGTGCTCGACGGAGCCGACCTGGTGTTCACCACCGCGTCGAGCACCGTTAAGGCGGCCGCGCTGCGCCGCGACCCGCGCCTTTCGATCTGCGTCGACAACCAGCGGCCGCCGTACTCCTTCGTCATGCTCCACGGCACGGCGTCACTGTCGGACGAGCCGGGCGAGCTGCGGACCTGGGCCACCATCCTCGGCGGCCGCTACATGGGCGCGGACCGGGCCGAGGAGTACGGCGCCCGCAACGCTGTGCCGGGCGAACTCCTCGTGCGGGTCCGCATCACCAAGGTCATCGCCGAACGCGGCATCGCCTCCTGACGGCATCGCCGCGCGCCCGGCGCTCAATCCTCGAAGGCCTCGGGCGGCGGGCAGGCGCACACCAGGTTGCGGTCGCCGTAGGCCTGGTCGATCCTGCGCACCGGCGGCCAGTACTTGCCCTCGCGCAGCGAGGCGACGGGATAGGCGGCCTCCTCCCGGGTGTAGGAGTGCTTCCAGTCCGAGACGAGCAGCGACGCGGCGGTGTGCGGCGCGTTCTTTAGTGGATTGTCCGTCTTGTCGTACTCGCCGTTCGCGACCCGTTCGATCTCGCGGCGAATCGCGATCATCGCGGTGCAGAACCGGTCCAGCTCGCCGAGGTCCTCACTCTCGGTCGGCTCGATCATCAGCGTGCCCGCCACCGGGAAGGACAGGGTCGGCGCGTGCAGGCCGTAGTCGATGAGCCGCTTGGCCACGTCCTCGGCCGTGATCCCGGTCGCTTTGGTGATCTTGCGAAGGTCGACGATGCACTCGTGCGCGACGAGGCCGGCGCGGCCGGTGTACAGCACCGGATAGTGCGGGGCGAGCCGGCTCGCCACGTAGTTGGCCGCCAGCACGGCGGCCTCGGTGGCCTGGCGCAGCCCGTCGGCCCCCATCATCGCGATGTAGGCCCAGGAGATCGGCAGGATGCCGGCCGAGCCCCACGGCGCGGCCGAGATCGGCCCGACGCCCGTGTCCGGCCCGGCCTCGGCGCGGCCCGGATGATTGGGCAGGAACGGCGCCAGATGGGCCCGCACGCCCACCGGACCGACGCCGGGGCCACCTCCGCCGTGTGGGATGCAGAACGTCTTGTGCAGATTGAGGTGGGAGACGTCGGCGCCGAAGTCGGCGAGCCTGGCCAGCCCGAGCAGCGCGTTGAGGTTGGCGCCGTCGACGTAGACCTGCCCGCCCGCCTCGTGGACGGCCCGGCACACCTCGGTGATGGTCTCTTCGTACACGCCGTGCGTGGACGGATAGGTGGCCATGATCGCGGCGAGCCGCGCGCCATGCTTGTCGATCTTGGCGTGCAGGTCGTCGAGGTCGATGTTGCCCTGGTCGTCGCATTTCACGACGACCACGCGCATGCCGGCCATGGCCGCGCTCGCCGCGTTCGTGCCGTGCGCCGAGGAGGGGATGAGGCAGACGTCGCGGCCCGTCTCGCCGCGGCTTTCGTGGTAGGCCCGTACGGCCAGCAGCCCGGCCAGCTCTCCCTGCGAGCCCGCGTTGGGCTGCACCGACACCTTCGCATAGCCGGTGAGCTCGGCCAGCCAGGTCTCCAGCTCGGCGATCAGCTCCAGGTAGCCGCGCACCTGCTCCACCGGGGCGAACGGGTGGATCTGGGCGAACTCCGGCCAGGTGATCGGCTCCATCTCGGTGGTGGCGTTGAGCTTCATCGTGCAGGAGCCGAGCGGGATCATCGACCGGTCCAGCGCGATGTCCTTGTCCTGCAGCGCGCGCAGATAGCGCAGCATCGCGGTCTCCGACCGATGTGCGTGGAAGACCGGGTGGGTGAGGAACTCATCGTCGCGCCGCAGCGCGGCGGGCAGAGGGCCGGGATCGGCCGTCGCCGGGACGTCCGGGCCGACACCGAAGGCCGTCAGCACCAGCGCGACGTGCCGGTCGGTCGTCGTCTCGTCGCAGGAGACGCCGACGTGGTCGGCGTCCACCGCGCGCAGGTTGACGCCGCGCTCGGCCGCCCGGCGCACGACCTCGGCCGCCCGGCCCGGCACCCGGGCGAGCACCGTGTCGAAGAACGACCGGTGCACCACCTCGACGCCGCCCGCCGCCAGGCCGGCCGCGAGCCGCGCGGCGTGCCCGTGCACCCGCTCGGCGATGGCGGTGAGCCCGTCCGGGCCGTGGTAGACGGCGTACATGCCGGCCATCACGGCGAGCAGCACCTGCGCCGTGCAGATGTTGCTGGTGGCCTTCTCGCGGCGGATGTGCTGCTCGCGGGTCTGGAGCGCCAAACGGGTGGCGGGGCGCCCGGCATGGTCGGTGGAGACCCCCACCAGGCGACCCGGCATGGCGCGGCTGAAGCGCTCGCGGG
>CALAED010000628.1 GCA_937891035.1 uncultured Thermomonosporaceae bacterium
GTCGGCTCGCCGTTCGCCCGCGCCAGCGAGGCTCCCGGCCGCGGCTACCACTGGGGCAGCGAGGCGCATCACGGTGAGCTGCCGCGCGGCACCCGGCTCGAGGTCGGTACGATCGGCACGATCGAACACATCTTGTACGGTCCGTCAAATGTTCCTGATGGTTCGATGAACCTCATCGGAGCGCTACGCCGGACCATGGCCACCTCCGGCTATTCGGATCCCAAGGAGTTCCAGCGCGTCGACGTGGTGGTGGCACCGCACTGACACCGGAATGTGGTTATGGATCTCAGTGGATCACGTCGTAGCGTAGGAAACCACGGAGATAGGTACCACTGACCTGGGAAGTGTCATGACTGCAGCCGTGTTGGGAAGTTCGCGCCTGGGGACAGCCGAGCGAGAGACCGCGCTGGCTCGGATGGCTCAGGAGGAGTTCGACGTCGTCGTCGTGGGCGCCGGCATCGTCGGGGCCGGGGTGGCGCTCGACGCGGTCACCAGGGGCCTGTCCGTCGCGGTGGTCGAGTCGCACGACTTCGCCTCCGGGACGTCCTCTCGATCGTCCAAGCTGATCCACGGCGGGCTGCGCTATCTGGAGCAGTACAACTTCGAGCTGGTCCGCGAGGCGTTGACCGAGCGCGGCCTGCTGCTGCAGAACGTCGCGCCGCACCTGGTACGGCCGGTGCCGTTCTTGTTCCCGCTGACCCATCGGGTGTGGGAGCGCGGCTACGTCGGGGCCGGTGTCGCGCTGTACGACACGCTCGCCTTCTCGATGGGCAGCATCCGGGGCGTGCCCCATCACCGGCACCTGACCAGGAGCAAGGCGCTGCGCCTCGCGCCCTCGCTGCGCCGCGACGCCTTCGTGGGAGCGGTCCAATATTGGGACGCCCAGGTCGACGACGCCCGCTACGTGATGACCGTGCTGCGCACCGCCGCCGCCTACGGCGCGCAGATCGCCTCCCGCACCCAGTGCGTGGGCTTCCTGCGGGAGGGCGAACGGGTGACCGGGCTGCACATCCGCGACCTGGAGACCGGGGTCGAGGCGCAGGTGCGGGCCAAGCAGGTGGTCAACGCCACCGGCGTGTGGACCGACGACATCCAGGAGCTGGTCGGCGGGCGCGGGCAGATCCATGTGCGGGCCTCCAAGGGCGTCCACCTGGTGGTGCCGCGCGACCGTATCCACTCCTCGACCGGGATCATCCTTCGTACGGAAAAATCCGTACTTTTCGTGATCCCGTGGGGCCGGCACTGGATCATCGGCACGACCGACACCGCCTGGGACCTCGACAAGGTGCATCCGGCGGCGTCCAAGGCCGACATCAGGTACGTGCTCGAGCACGTCAACTCGGTGCTGACCACCCCGCTCACGCCGGACGACGTCGAGGGCGTGTACGCCGGGCTGCGGCCGCTGCTGTCGGGGGAGTCCGAAGAGACCTCCAAGCTGTCGCGCGAGCATGTCGTGGCGCATCCCGTTCCGGGGCTCGTCGTGATCGCGGGCGGCAAGTACACCACCTACCGGGTGATGGCCAAGGACGCCGTCGACGCCGTCGCCCACGGCCTGGACGAGAAGGTCGCCGAGTCGTGCACCGACCGGGTCATGCTGGCCGGCGGCGACGGCTTCCAGGCGCTGTGGAACGCGCGCTACAAGCTGGCCAGGACCTCGCGGCTGCACGTCGCCCGCATCGAGCACCTGCTGCGGCGGTACGGCTCGATGATCGACGACATCCTCCGCCTGATCGCCGACCGGCCCGATCTCGGCCGGCCGCTGACCGGCGCGGACGACTACCTGCGCGCCGAGATCGTGTACGCGGCGACGCACGAGGGCGCCCGGCACCTCAACGACGTGCTGGCCCGGCGCACCCGCATCTCCATCGAGACGTGGGACCGCGGGGTCGGCGTGGCCGAGGAGGCGGCCGAGCTGCTCGCCCCCGAACTCGGCTGGTCCAAGGACCAGGCCGATCGGGAGATCGAGTACTACCGCAATCGGGTCGCGGCCGAGCGCGACTCCCAGGAGCAGGAGGGCGACCAAGAGGCCGACGCCAGGCGGCGCGGCGCCCCCGACATCGTTCCGGCCGCCCCGCCCCCGGCCCCGGCGACCCAGGGACCGGTGAACGGCGGGTAGCGATCGGGGCCCAAGAACCCGATCTCTTTAGCGAACTCCCCGGGCAACGGGGGGTTTGCCCATGGTGACGCCTCGTTGCCGTCCGTATGCGTGCCGTGCGGCGATCGGTGATAACGATCCGTGTTCGGTTGCGGACAGTAGACTTGGGGCGATCCCGCGACCCCGAAAGGCGTCCGCTCGTGTCCGTCGCATCCCTTGAGTCCCTCGAGCAGTCCTTCGACACCGTTCTCGTCGTCGACTTCGGCGCGCAGTACGCACAGCTGATCGCGCGCCGCGTCCGCGAGTGCCACGTGTTCAGCGAGATCGTGCCGTCGACCATGCCGGTCGAACAGATGCTGGCCAAGCGGCCAAAGGCGATCATCTTGTCCGGCGGCCCCGCCTCGGTGTACGAGCCGGGCGCGCCGCCCGCCCCGGCCGGCCTATTCGCCGCCGGCGTCCCGACGCTCGGGATCTGCTACGGCTTCCAGCTCATGGCCCGCGATCTCGGCGGCACGGTGGCGGGCTCCGACATCGCCGAGTACGGGCGTACGCCGCTCGCGGTGGTCGAGACCGGCACGTTGTTCGGCGGGCTGCCCGCCGCGCAGTCGGTGTGGATGTCACATCGCGTGACATGCAATGCGCCGCCGGCGGGCTTCGTGGTGACGGCTCGCACCGACAGCGCACCGGTCGCCGCGATGGAAGACGCCGCGCGCGGTCTTTACGGCGTGCAATTCCACCCGGAGGTGCTGCACACCGACCACGGCATGGCGGTCCTCAAGCGCTTCTTGTACGACGCCGCCGGCTGCCGGCCATCCTGGACGATGGTAAACATCGTCGAAGAGGCCGTCGACGCGATCCGCGCGCAGGTGGGCGACAAGCGGGCGATCTGCGGGCTGTCGGGCGGGGTGGACTCCGCCGTGGCCGCCGCGCTCGTGCAGCGGGCCATCGGCGATCGGCTGAGCTGTGTGTTCGTCGATCACGGGCTGCTGCGCAGCGGCGAGGCCGAGCAGGTGGAAAAGGACTTCGTCGCGGCGACCGGCGTCGATCTGCACGTGGTTGAGGCGCAGGACCGCTTCCTCGCGGCACTCGAGGGCGTCACCGAGCCCGAGCCCAAACGCAAGATCATCGGAAGGGAGTTCATCCGGGCCTTCGAGCAGGCCGCGCGCGACATCGCGGCCGGCGGCGACGTGGCGTTCCTGGTGCAGGGCACGCTGTATCCCGACGTCGTCGAGTCGGGCGGCGGCACCGGAGCGGCCAGCATCAAGTCCCACCACAACGTCGGCGGGCTGCCGGACGACCTGCGGTTCGAGCTCGTCGAGCCGCTCCGCACCCTGTTCAAGGACGAGGTGCGGGCGCTGGGCGAGCAACTCGGCCTGCCCGCTGAGATCGTCTGGCGGCAGCCGTTCCCCGGTCCCGGCCTGGCGATCCGCGTCATCGGCGCGGTCTCCCGCCGGCGCCTCGAGATCTTGCGGGCGGCCGACGCGATCGCCAGGGAGGAGGCGTCGAAGGCCGGCCTCGACCGCGACATCTGGCAGTTCCCGGTCGTGCTGCTCGCCGACGTTCGCTCGGTGGGCGTGCAAGGCGACGGCCGCACATACGGCCATCCTGTCGTGCTGCGCCCGGTCACGAGCGAAGACGCGATGACCGCCGACTGGGCGCGGATGCCCTACGACGTGCTGCAGAAGATCTCGACCCGCATCACCAACGAGGTAGCCGAGATCAACCGGGTCGTTCTCGACATCACCAGCAAGCCGCCCGGCACAATCGAATGGGAGTAGGAATTACTCGATGACATGAACTTCTGTTGCGACAGTGCACGGATTGCGGCTAACTTGTCACTCTCCCCGCAAATGTGTGGATCGGCGTGTTGTTCGCGAGGGAGATCGCCGGCGCGCCGGCCATCGACCGAGCAGGATTGGAAACGCGCCTCGTGCCTGCGCCGCACGCGAATCCTTCGACGACTTCCCCGCCAACCTCCGCATCGCCCCAGCCGGTCCCCAAGACGCTCGACGACGTGCCGGGCTGGTTCTCGTGGATCGATCAACAGCTGTTCCGCTGGTCCCTGGAGCACCAAGAGACCACACGGACGCCGGGTGATCTGCTCGAGCTCGGCGCCTACCTCGGCAAGAGCGCCATTCTCATGGGCGAATACGTGCGCGACGGCGAGCCATTCACGGTGTGCGACCTGTTCGACTCCGACTCCCCCGATGAGGCCAACCAGGCCGAGCTGCGACGCTCGTACAAGACGCTGACCAGGGCCGGATTCGAGACCAACTACCTGGCCTTCCACGACGAGCTGCCGACGATCGTGCAGGCGCCGACCGCCGAGATCGGTGAACACGTCCGGCCGCGTTCGTGCCGGTTCGTCCACGTGGACGCCTCGCATCTGTACGAGCACGTAGACGCCGACATCGAGGCGTCCGCCGGCCTGCTGCGGCCGGAGGGCATCTTGGTCTGCGACGACTACCGCGCCCATCACACGCCCGGCGTCGCCGCCGCCGTCTGGCACAGGGTCGTGGCCGGCGGGCTGCGGGCGATCTGTGCCACCCCGAAGAAGCTGTACGCCACGTGGGGCGACGCGACGCCCGTCCAGGACGCGCTGCTCAGCTGGCTGGGAACGAGACAGGACTGCTGGCATCAGGTGCAGTCGGTCGCCGGTCATCGGTTCATCCTGGTCAACGCGCAGCGACAGCGGCGGAGGCCGACCGGCGACGCCGATCCGCGGCGGCTCGGCCGGCAACTGGAGCGCGAGCGGCGTGCCCGTGAGGCCAAGCAGCGCGAGCTGGACGCGGTGCGCGGCTCGGTCAGCTTCCGGGTCGGGCGGGTCATCACCGCGCCGCTGCGGCTGCTGGCGCGGCCGGTCCGCCGCTCCTAGCACGCACAGCGACATTCCCGTCCAACGCGAGCGGCGTCCATCTGTTCGCGCGGCGGGCGGCGAGCCGCCACCCTCCGCCGAAGAGATGGGCGAACCCGCGGCAGGCGGCGGGGCTTCGCGCCGCGTCCTAGCGTCGGCCGGCCGGCGCGCGGCCGAGCAGCCGACTGAGCTTCCTGCGGGCCCGGCGATGGAACGCGCGGTTCCGCCGTGACTGGAGCGCGCGCAGCTCGCCGCGGCGCGCGCCGGCCTGGTCGCGCCACTTGTCCGCCTCGGCCTTCCAGTCATGGGCCGCCGTCCACCAGTCGACCGGCGGGTCCGGTTCGACGCCGGGGGCCGGCATGGTGATGCCCAGGTCGGCCGCGTCGATCTGATGCGTACCGAACATCTCGCGAACGAGGTCGTCGACGGGTTCGCCGGCGCCGGCCAGCCGATGCGCCCTGGCGTACGCGCGGGTCTGCTCGAAGCGGGCGGTGGTCCCGGCGCCGGGCATGGTGATCTCGACCAGCCCATGGCCCTCCCGCTCGACCAGCGCGATCAGCCGGTTGAGTGTCTCCCGCCCCGGCACCCAGCCGACGGGGCAGCGGAGCCGGTACGGGGTCGGGAAGGCCGTCTCCCGCACCGACTCGACCAGGCGGATCCGGCCGTCGTCGCCGAAGCACTCCCGCATCAGCCGCAGGTCGAGCGTCGGATCGTCCAGCAGCCGGCGCCGCCCCGGGTGGGTCAGCGGCCAGGGTCCGAGCAGGTCGATGCGAACGTCGGACACGAGCCCCGCGGTCAGCCCGTTCACGGTCGCCCTGGCTTGTTCCAAGGTGGCGTCGGTCACCTCGACCACGATCTCGACGCCGGGCACCCGCCATTGCCGGCCGGGGTCGGGCCGGCGGG
>CALAED010000629.1 GCA_937891035.1 uncultured Thermomonosporaceae bacterium
ACTGGCACGACGAGTACGAGGGCGCCGACGAGACCTAAGACAGCCGAACGGGGCCGCGTCGACGCACGGGCAATTCACGCGGCCCCAAGCGCCAGAAAGGCAGAGACACCGGCGAGCCTAAGGCGCCATCCGGTCACGAGTGTGCGTCCAGATAGGCGTTACAGATCGCCGGACGCAACCGTCCTCGGTCCGGCACGTCGAGACCGACCGTGCGCGCCCAGAACCGTACATCTGCGGTGGTGGCCCCAGGAGACGGCCGGTCCGCCGGGAGCGGCGGCCCACCCGGCACAGAGTCGGGGGGCGTGATGAGGCTTGCCCCATGCACGAGTCCCCATGCAGGAGTCCCTGCACGGGTGGCGAGGAGTGGCGTCCACCGAGCAACCCGCTACCCAAGCTGGTCAAAAGGGTGGGATCTGGCCGGCGAGGTCGGGCTCCGGCGTCGGGTGTGGCTCAATTGCCGGCCTTGGTTTGCTGGGCTCTCGCCAGGTGGGGCAATCTTCCTCACCGGCTGGGTCGTGCTGGTCTGCTGACTCGTTCTGATCGGAATCTTGGTACGGCGCCTGGCGCCGATACCCGGATGCGCGAGGAATCGGGTCGGGCAGTTGCTGGATGATCAGCGGTGGTCGCACGTCGTATCGGATACCGAGCCGCGATGTCCAGATCAGGTGACCCGGGCGGGGCTGGATGACGGTCCAGCCGCCCTCATGCCGCAACCTGTGATCATGACGGCAGGCCGAGCCGATGTTTACGTCACTGGTGGCGCCGCCGCGCGCCCACTCCTGGATGTGGTCACCGTCGGTGCCATGCGCCGGGGCGCGGCAGCGGGGATGAGTGCAGGTACGGTCCCTGATCTCGGTACGCCGCCGCATCGGCTTCCCTGGGCTGCGGGGACCACGCTCACCGTTTTCACCCAGACCCCGGCTGGGCCGGTCTCGGGCGGCCGTACGGTCACGTGGCCTATCGGCGTCGTTACGGGAGCGCTCGGGGTCGCGTTCGTGGCGACCGGCTTGTTCGTGCTGGTCAGCATGCCGATCGGACTGTTCGCGATCATCCGCCTTTTCGTGCTGGTCGGCTTGGCGGGTCAGATCGGCGATCACCTTGGCCCAGCCGCCGAGGCGTACCGGCCGAGCGGCGAGGTGACGGAGCGCGGACAGGGAGATCTGCAACTCGACGATCCCCCCGCGGACGGGGGCATCGGCCCTGGACGGGTTGCCGCGCGGACGATGGCGGGTAATGCCCTCGTGCACGAGCCTGCCATCGTCATCGGTGATGGCGAAGCGCCACTCCGCGCCGGTCTGATCGGCGACGAGGCTGCGCGCCACGTCGGCGTGCACGTGGCCCCATCCGGGGATCTCGGCCGGATGGTCGTCGAGGCCGAGCAAAGTGGTGATCTCCGCGCGGATCTCCACCCCCACCCGTCGCACCCGGCCGTTCGGGCCGTGGACGAGCGCCGATGCCTGCGCGTGCGGACCCGACGTAACTTGATCGTCGCTCCCGGCCGCGCCGTTGTGGCCGCGTGGACGGGAGCCTCGACGAGCCACACTGTGACGCCCGTCTTCGGCCGAGTTGTCGCCGCCGACAGCGTCGTGGCGGTCCGCGGCATCGGTCGCGGCGGCCTCGCGTACGTGGGCGATGATGTCGCTTTCCGTCCACCCCGCGTAGGAGCCGTCCAGCATTCCCAGGTACAGGTCAGCCTTGACGTGGTCGATCGGGCGGCGATCCCCGACCTGTTTGATCTTCTTCGCCAGGGCGTCGATGTTGGCGCAGGCGGCGGCCGCCCGGTCGACGGGCAACTGGTAGCCGCACACGTTGCCGGTGCCGTCCTCGTTGCGATAGCCGACCACCTTCCGCTCCCGCACGGCGTCTTCGTAGCGTCGGCGCGACCACTCAGGATCGAGCGCGATCGCCATCCTCTTCACCCGGTCGATCAGCTGGCCGGTGGTCAACTCGGGCGCCTCGGGCAGCAGCCGGTCGCAGATCTCGAGGGCCTGGTCGTCGGTGAGTCCGACGGTCCATTCGGAGAAGACTCTGGCCTTCGGTACGTCGATCACGCCGCGATCGAGTGAGGCGAATACCGGTGCCAGCCGATCGATCAAGTCCCACGCCAGTCGCAACTGACCGTCGGCGGCCGAACGGGTCCACGACAATGCGCCACGGATCTCGTCGGCCGCGAACTCATCCGGGCGGCCCACCCGAGGCAGCTGCTCGTCGGGACCGATCCCGCACAGGGCCACCTCGACCATGGCGGCCATCAAGCGTGCCTGCTCGTGATTTGCCTGCCGGTGCCGAGCGCGCATCACCTCGACACAATCCAAACCGCTCAAACGGGATAGATCAATCGAGTCCAGCACGGCAGTCAAGGCAGATCCGGGCGGCATTTCCGCCAGGCCCTTGGGGAGCGACTGCCGTGTCTTTAGCACGACACCAAGACTACGCAGGCCCACCGACAAAACGGCGGCGCCAAGACCCCACCGAAATACAGATCCCTAAAGAACAAAAACGTCCAAATATGACCAGTTTCCATAGTTTTCTCGGCTGGCCGGCACTGGCCCCAGTTGCCCGACCCGTACTACCTCAAAGGCGAACCGAGCAGCGGGGAACCGGCTACCGCCCCGTTACTTCCAGGGTTCCCAACCGTCGGTTGGGATCTCGAAGCCGAAGGGCTCCGGCAGGCGAATGATGTGCCCGAAATCCCAGGTGGTGTCATGCATGTACGCGCCCGTACTCGGGTCTGGATTGGAATAGAGCCTGGTCTGTGCGGCGCGCGGATCTCGGTCGACCAGCAGGTAATACGGTATGCCTACCTTTGCGTAGCCATTCCATTTGGTGTCGGCAGAACGCTTGAGCGTTGGCCGCCGATCGTCGGCCGCGTTCCAACGGGACGTGACCTCCACCGCCAGGCCAACCTGCTCCGGGAACAAATGCGGCGCCTCCGCCCGCCGTGCGTCGGCAAGGATCTTTGTGTTCAATACCAGGAGATCAGGAATATAGCCATCCTGAATGTCACTAAGATTCAGATCCGTCGTATGAACGCAACGCCATGAGAATCCGGGACTGGCGATCCGGGCTTCGACCAAGCTATCCGCGATGTCCTGGACGATCCCGTTATGACCGACGGTCGGTCCTGGCGACACGACGATCTCCCCTCCGATGACCTCGACCCTGGTGCCGTCGGTGGGGAGGTGGAGACAGTCAGCCAGTTCGTCGCGAACCCACAGGTTGTACGCCGTGTCCGGCAGCGTGTGGAACCGGGCTGGTGCGACGATACTCACGTCGGGTGACTCCTCCCTCACGCTCAGCTCCGGTCATCGTAGGGATACTCAGCGTTCAGCGTACCCAGAATGACTGATCAGACCGAGGAGAGGCCGGCCGGTCACCGCCTGGCGTCGTCCAAGAAAATCGCGCCACCCCGTATGACCGCGGCACCACCGCCTCATACGCGGCCTGCCGGTCGGGCTACAGATCACGGGAGCCGGGTGAGGGCCGTGTCGATGCGCTCCTGGCTCAGCTCAAGGTCGTCCATCTGCCCGGACAGGTAGCGGTCGTAGGCGGCCATGTCGAAGTGGCCGTGGCCGCACAGCGCGGTGAGGATCACCTTGGGCTCGCCGGTCTCCGCGCAGCGGCGCGCCTCTTCGATGGCGGCCGCCAGCGCGTGCGTCGGCTCAGGCGCCGGCATGATCCCCTCCGTACGGGCGAACAGCACGCCGGCGTCGAAACACTCGCGCTGTGGCTTGGCCACGGCATCGAAGACGCCCTCGTCGTACAGGTGGGACAGCAGCGGCGCCATGCCGTGGTAGCGCAGGCCGCCCGCGTGGATCGGGTCGGGTACGAAGTCATGCCCCAGCGTGTGCATCTTCAGCAGCGGCGTGAAGCCCGCCGTGTCGCCGAAGTCGTACGCGTAATGGCCGCGGGTCAACGACGGGCACGCCGTGGGCTCGACCGCCCGGATCACCGGATCGATGCGTCCGGCCAGCTTCTCGCGCAGGAAGGGCAGGAAGAGGCCGGCGAAGTTGGACCCGCCGCCCGTGCAACCCACGATCAGGTCGGGCGTCTCCTCCACCATCGCGAGCTGTTCCAGCGCCTCTTGCCCGATGACGGTCTGGTGCATGAGTACGTGGCTCAAGCCGCTGCCGAGCGCGTACCGGGTGTCGTCGGCCCCGCCGGCGACCTCGACCGCCTCACTGATCGCGATGCCGAGCGACCCGGTCGAGGCCGGGTCGGCGGCGCGGATCTTCGACCCCGCCGAGGTGACCTCCGACGGGCTGGCGTGCACCCGCGCGCCGTACGCTTCCATCATCGAGCGGCGGTACGGTTTTTGGTCGTAGGACGCCCGTACCATCCAGATCTCGCAGTCGAGGCCGAACTGCGCGCAGGCGAAGGCGAGCGCGCTCCCCCACTGGCCGGCGCCGGTCTCCGTGGTGAGCCGCCGGATTCCTTGGACGGCGTTGTAGTACGCCTGGGGCACCGCGGTGTTGGGCTTGTGCGAGCCGACCGGGGAGACGCCCTCGTACTTGTAGTAGATGCGCGCCGGAGTCCGCAGCGCCCGCTCCAGCCGATGCGCGCGGATCAGCGGGGTCGGCCGCCACAACCGGTACACGTCGATGACGTCGTCGGGGATGTCGATGTACCGCTCAGTGCTGACTTCTTGGGCGATGAGGTCCATTGGGAACAGCGGAGCGAGATCTTCGGGACCGACGGGCTCGCGGGTCGCCGGATGCAGCGGCGGGGGCGGCGGAGTGGGCAGGTCGGCGAGGACGTTGTACCACTGGCGCGGAATCCGCGACTCTGGCAGCAGGATCTTGGTCGGCCCTGCGGCGGGCGAGGTCATGGCGCCACCTCCGGGAGTCGAGCGTCGAAAACGGTCCCTCCGGAACAGTAAGCCCTACGGACTCAAATGATGGACATCGTTCACGCGGCGCACGACAGCGGGTCCATCGTCGTACCAGTCGATGATCGACAGCGACCCGACGTCGAGGTGGATCCGGTACAGCGTCTCGGGCGGCGCGAGCAGTGCCTGCCGCAGCAGCAGCTTGATCGGCGTCACGTGCGACACGACCAGGACGGTCTGGTGCCGGTAGCGCACCATCAGTTTGTCGAGGGCCGTCCCGACCCGGCGAGCCGTGTCGGCGAAGCTCTCGCCATCGGGCGGCGCGACGGCGGGGTCGGCCAGCCAGGCAGACAGTTGCTCCGGC
>CALAED010000630.1 GCA_937891035.1 uncultured Thermomonosporaceae bacterium
ACGACCCGCCGTCGAACCAGTGGTTCGGCTTCCAGGCGTGGGGCATGCAGCGGCTGGCGGAGCTGTTCTTCTTGGTCCCGTCCCAGACGATGGCCAAGTCGGTGCTGGACAAGTGGGTGACCTGGGCGATCTCCCAGACCACCCTTGGGTCCGGCAGCTCGTTCCAGATCCCGAACGAGATGACTTGGAGCGGCGCCCCGGCGGCCAACTTCAACACCAACACCGGCACGCCCGCGGACAACCCCGGCCTGCACGTCACGGTGCGCAACCGCACCAACGACGTGGGTGTCGCCGCCGCCTACGCCCGTACGCTCATCTACTACGCCGCCGCCACCCCAGACAGCACGCTGGGACAGCAGGCCAAGCAGACCGCCAAGGGGCTGCTCGACCGGCTGCTGTTGCTCAAGGAGACGCGCGGCATCACCGTTCCGGAGACGCGCAACGACTACAACCGGTTCGATGACGCGTGGAGCTCCGCCAACCAGCAGGGCCTCTACATTCCGCCGGGCTTCTCCGGGCGGATGCCGAACGGCGACCAGATCAACTCCAGCTCGACGTTCATCAGCATCCGTTCCTTCCTGCGGAACGACCCTGAATGGCCGAAGGTGCAGGCCTACCTGAACGGCGGCTCGGCGCCCAGCTTCACCTACCACCGATTCTGGGCTCAGTCCGACATCGCCATGGCGCTGGCCGACTACGGGAGCCTGTTCCCCGCCGGCTGACGCCGTTTCCTCCGACCGATGACAAAGCGGCCGGGGCGGGCGACCCTCATCGCCCGCCCCGGCCCTCACCCAGACCCGGCCTCTCCACCGACCAAGACCCGGCCCCTCACCAAGACCCGGCCCCCGCACCAGAAGGCATCACGATGGGACATTCGATCCGCCGCCTTGCCGCCGTGACCGTCCTGGCCGGAGCCGCCGCGCTGGCCCCGCTCGTACCGGTCGCGCCCGCCCCGCCGGCCGCCGCCGCCACCTACAACTACGGCGAAGCGCTGCAGAAGTCCATTTGGTTCTACGAGGCGCAAGCGGCCGGGCGGAAACCGGCGTGGAACCGGGTGAGCTGGCGCGGTGACTCCGCGCTCGGCGACGGCGGCGACGTCGGACGCGACCTGACCGGGGGCTGGTTCGACGCCGGCGATCACGTGAAGTTCGGGCTCCCGATGGCGTTCTCGGCGACCATGCTGGCGTGGGGCGCGGTGGACTACCGCGCCGCCTATTCGTCCTCGGGCCAACTGACGCCGCTGATGAACAATCTGCGGTGGGTGAACGACTACTTCATCAAGGCGCATCCGTCGGCGAACGTGCTGTACGGACAGGTCGGCAACGGCGGCCAGGACCACGCGTGGTGGGGCCCGGCCGAGGTGCTGCCGATGACGCGCCCCGCGTACAAGATCGACGCCAGCTGTGGCGGCACCGAGCTGGCCGGCGAGACGGCGGCCGCGATGTCCGCGTCGTCCATGGTGTTCCGGCAGACCGACCCGGCGTACGCGAACACGCTCGTCAGCCACGCCCGGCAGCTGTACGCCTTCGCCGACACGGTGCGGCGCAGGTACAGCGAGTGCATCACCGACGCCGCCGGCTACTACCGGTCCTTCAGCGGATATAACGACGAGCTCGTCTGGGGGGCCATCTGGCTGTACCGGGCCACCGGGGAGGCGGCCTACCTCGACAAGGCGGAGTCCTACTACGCCAACCTGTCCACCGAGCAGCAGACCACGATCAAGTCCTACCGGTGGACCACCGACTGGGACGACAAGTCCTACGGTTCCTACGTCCTTTTGGCCAGGCTCACCGGCAAGCAGCGGTACATCGACGACGCCAACCGGTGGCTGGACTATTGGACCGTCGGCGTGAACGGGCAGCGGATCACCTACTCGCCGGGCGGGCTGGCCTGGCTGCAGCAGTGGGGCTCGCTGCGGTACGCGGCCAACACCGCGTTCATGGCCCTGCTCTACTCCGACTTCCTGTCCGACGCGACCCGCAAGGCGCGTTACCACGACTTCGCTGTCCGCCAGATCAACTACATGCTCGGCGACAACCCCCGGCGCTCGTCGTATGTGGTCGGGTTCGGCGGCAACCCGCCGCGCAACCCGCACCACCGCACGGCGCACGGATCTTGGTCGAACAACATCAACGAGCCCGCGCAAAACCGGCACGTACTGTACGGGGCGTTGGTCGGCGGGCCGGACGCGGCGGACAACTACGCCGACAACCGCGGCGATTTCGTCAAGAACGAGGTGGCCACCGACTACAACGCCGGCTTCACCGGCGCGCTGGCCCGGATGTACAGCGAGTTCGGTGGCACGCCGCCGGCGAACTTCCCACCGGCGGAGACCCCGGACGGCCCGGAAATCTACCTGCAGGCGGCGGTCAATTCGGCCGGCACCAACTACACCGAGATCAAAACCTACGTCATCAACCATTCGGCGTGGCCGGCACGGGCGCTGACGAACGGCTCATTCCGCTACTACTTCACCCTCGACGGCGCCACCACGCCGGGCCAACTCAGGCTCTCCTCGCCGTACAACCAGTGCTCGGCGCCCACCGGGCCGACCCAATTGTCGGGCAACGTCTACTACGTCACGGTCAGCTGCGCGGCGACCAGCGTCACGCCCATCGGCCAGTCGGAGTCCCGCCGTGAGGCGCAGTTCCGGATCACCAGTTCGGGCAGCTGGGACCCCACCAACGACTGGTCGTACCAGGACGTGGCCAAGACGCCGGGCGCCGCCCCGGTGACCGTGCAGAACATGGCGTTGTACTCGAGCACCACCAAGATCTACGGCAACCCGCCCACCGGCACCACGGGAACCTCCTGACACATGACGCCCCCGGCCGGGACGAGGCGAATCCGCTCCACTTCCGCGCCCCGGCCAGGGTCACCAAGAGGAGAAACCCATCGCGCTCCCGAAACGGGAGGGGCGGCGCTTGGGGCCAACGCCGTCCCTCCTCTGGCGCAAGGCCGCCGGCCCGTGACGCCGCCGGCCCGCACCGCCCCGCCGGCCCGTACCGCCGCCGGCCCCACAGCCGCGGCCGCCGGGCTACGGCGGGGCGATGACCACGCCGAGCATCCCCGGGCCGGCGTGCGCGCCGATCACCGGCCCGACCTCTCCCACATAGAGGTCGCGGACCTTGGGGATTCGCTCGCGCAGCCGGGCCGCGAGTGCCGCCGCCCGTCCCCCGGCGGCCATGTGCTGGACGGCGAGGTCGACCACGCGGTCGGCGGCGTGCTGAACGGCCAGGTCTTCCAGCCGGGCCAGCGCCCGGGACGCCGTCCTGACCTTCTCGAGCGGCGCGACCCGGCCGTCAACGATGTGCAGTAGCGGCTTGACCATGAGCGCGGAACCGAGCAGGCCGGCCGCCGCGCCGATCCGGCCGCCGCGCCGCAGGTGCTCGAGGGTGTCGACGTAGATCAGGGATCGGGCGGCCCGCGCGCGGGTCTCCACGGCGGCCGCGACCTCGGCGAGCGGCGCGCCGGCCGTGGCGGCGACCGCCCCGGCCAGGGCGGCGAAGCCAAGAGCCATGCCGATGCCGTGGCTGTCGACGACCCGCACCGGGACCGGCGCCCGCGCGGCGGCCAGCCGTGCGGTCTCGACCGTGCCCGACAAGGCGGCGGACAGGTGGACCGACACGATGCCGTCGGCGCCCGCGTCGGCGGCGGCTCGATAGGCGACGGCGAACCGTTCGGGCGAGGGTCGCGACGTGGTGATCGGATGTGCCGCCCGCAGCGCCCTGGCGGCCTCGGCCGCCGTGATGTCGACCCCCTCGGTGCGTACGGCGCCGTCGATCGCGACCTGCAACGGCACGACGGTGATCTGGTGCCGATCGACGTCTTCGGCCGGCAGGTACGCGCTGGAGTCGGTGACGATCGCGACGCCTGCGCCCATGCCGGGAGCCTACTCGGCGGCCGTACCCGTTCGTTTATCCGAGCGGGAGCGGCGCCGCCGCGGGCGGCCCGCTCAGTGCTGGACGGGGATGCCGCCGCGCCAGACGCGCAGCGCGCGCAGCCCGAACGCCCACGCGAAGGCGCCCTCGTGGTCGGCGTCCCACAAGACGATGTCGGCGCACATGCCGGGCGCCAGCGAGCCGCGGTCGCCGACGCGCAACGCGGAGGCGCCGCCGATGGTGGCGGCCCGCAGCGCCTCGGTCACGCTGAGCCCGAACATCGCCACCGACAGGCCGATGACCAGCGGCATCGAGGTGATGCCGCACTGGCCCGGGTTGTGGTCGGTGCCGAGCGCGAGCGTCACACCACGGTCGAGCATGGCCCGGACCGGCGGGGTGCGCCGCGTGTGCAAGGCACTGCCGGGGCACACGGTGGCGGTGACGCCGCCGTGCGCGAGGGCCTTGATGTCGTCGTCGTTGGCCTCGGTGAGCAGGTCGGCGGAGGCGCAGCCGACCTCGGCGGCCACCTGCGGAGCGCCCATCCGCTCGGTGGCGCAGGCGTGGATGCGCGCTTTGAGGCCCACCCGCTTGCCGCTGACCAGCAGCGCCCGCGCCTCGTCCGGGGTGAAATGCCCGTCGTCGCAGTAGACGTCGATGCTGTCGGCGCCGGCGGCGGCCGCGTCGCCGGCCCACAGCCGGACGGCCTCGATGTAGTCACGGCGCCGGCCGAAGAACTCCGGCGGCAGCACGTGCGCGGCGAGGAAGGTGGCGTGGATGCGCGGCATGGCCGGCTCGCCCTCGAGCGAGCGCAGCAGGCGGATGTCGGCGAGCTCACCGTCGCGGGTGAGGTGGTATCCGGTCTTGGCCTCGACGGTCGTCGTGCCGCTCATGATCCACTGACGCAGCCGCTCTCGTACGCCGTTGCACAGCGTCCAGGGGTCGGTGCCACGGGTCACCGTGACGGTCGAGGCGACGCCACCGCCCGCCGCCATGATCTCTGAGGAGGACGAGCCGCTGGTGCGCATCGCCAGCTCGGCCCAGCGATTGCCCGCGTACACCGGGTGCGAGTGCGCGTCGATGAGGCCGGGGGTGACGAGCCCGCCACCGAGGTTTTCGACGTGGTCGACGTCGACGATGTCGTCGATGATGCCGGGGACGCTTTGCGGCAGGTCCGAGGCGGGCCCGGCCCACACGATCCGGTCGTTGTGAATGAGGATCGCGGCGTTGCTGCAGACATCGGTGCCCGTCCAAAGCCGGCCGATGTTCGTCAACAGCCGCACCGTCATCGCGTCACCGTCCGGTCGCGCCGCGGGGCGCAGGGGAAGGGTTGCCAGACACCATGCAGTGGGTCACCTGCTCTCGGTCGATAGCGCCGACTGGATGCCGGCGGGAAAACCTTGACGGGGTTGTCAGTGATCATGAGACCACCGCGAGCAACCAACCCGCAGATATCGGTTTCGTCACGGTAGTGCACATGCGGCACGGTGTACAGCCTCTTGTCGAGAAACGCAAGCGCATCCCAGGGAGTTCCGTCTCGGTCCGTGGAACACCCGTCGTGGATGCGCGGCGTCGTCGACGCAGGCCGGCCGAAGCGGCCCGGCCGTCGACCGGCCAACGAAGCACAATGACAAACCCGGCATAGCACGCATTTTCCGCAATACACCATGAAGTCCCACGCCTTCGATCGCCGGCCGCCGTCGCCCAACTTTCTTGACCAACTGACCGTACGGCCTTAAGGAAGCCGGTCAAGGCGAATTGACGAAATATCACCGTTTGGACCTATATACCGTCAATCACGGCATTAGCTCGACCGCGGCCGGTGCGACCTTAGGGACCCGTCGTCTCCACGGCGAATTCCGCCAGTTCGGCGGCCAGGCTCACCGGCACCCGGGCGTGCAACGCGGTGCCCTGCGCGGTGTGGTCCTCGGACAGCACCTCGCCCCTGTCGTGGACCCGGGCCACCAGGTCACCGCGCTCGTACGGCACCAGCGCGCGTACCTCGCGGGCCAGCCGGGGCAGGTTGCGTTCGATGGCGACGAGCAGCTCGTCGATCCCCTCGCCCGTGCGGGCGGACACCACGACGCTGTGCGGCTCGCGGCGGCGCAGCCGGGTCAGGATGAGCGGGTCGGCCACATCGGCCTTGTTGATGACGACGAGCTCGGCCACATCGCCCGCCCCGATCTCCCGCAGCACCTCGCGCACGGCGTCGATCTGCGCCTCCGGGACGCTGTCGGAGCCGTCCACGACGTGCAGGACCAGGTCGGCGTCGGTGACCTCTTCCAAGGTGGAGCGGAACGCCTCGACGAGCTGGTGCGGCAGGTGCCGGACGAAGCCGACCGTGTCGGCGAGGGTGAACATCCGCCCGCCCGGGGCCTGCGCCCGCCGGACGGTTGGATCGAGGGTGGCGAACAGCGCGTCCTCCACCAGGACCCCGGCCCCGGTGAGC
>CALAED010000631.1 GCA_937891035.1 uncultured Thermomonosporaceae bacterium
ACGTCACCACGCCGTCCTTGCCGGCCGCGATGTGCTCGTCGATCCAGCCGGCGATCGCGCGCAGCCAGGCCACGCGGTCGGCGTCGGTCAGCGGCGTGCCGGCGTGCATCTTGGCCACGTTGGCCGGGGGGTGGAAGTCGTCGGCGTCGGCGAACTCCCAGCCCAGCCGGTCGGCGAGCAACTCGCCCACGGTGGTCTTGCCGCTGCCGGACACCCCCATCACGACTATGATCATCAGCCGCGTACCACGGGCGTGCCGGCCAGCTCGACCCCAGCGGCGCGCAGCCGGGTGAGCGCGCGGTCGGTGGTCTCCCGCGCCACCCCCGCGGTCAGCTCGAGCAGCACCCGCGTGGTGAACCCGGCGGCGGCCGCGTCGAGGGCGGTCGCCCGAACGCAGTGGTCGGTGGCGATGCCGACCACGTCGACCGCGTCCACGTCGTGGTCCCGCAGCCACTCGGTCAAGGAGACGTCCTCGTCGGTGACCCCCTCGAAGCCGCTGTAGGCAGCCGCCCGCTCGCCCTTGCTGAACACCTTTTCGACGGCGGACAGATCGAGGTTGGGGTGGAACTCGGCGCCCGGCGTGCCGACCACACAGTGCGCCGGCCAGGTGTCGACGTAGTCGGGCTCGGTTGAGAAGTGCCCGCCGGGATCGATGTGATAATCGCGGGTCGCCAGCATGTGCGCGTAGTCGCCACGCAGCACGTGGTCGGAGATCGCCGAAGCGACCTCGGCGCCGCCGCCGACGGGCAGCGACCCGCCCTCGCAGAAGTCGTTCTGCACGTCCACAATGATCAACGCGTTGGCCATCACGCCCTCCTCGCCAGGGTGCGCCCGCCCCCACACCCGAACGCTACCCGCCTCACCGCGGCCCGTGTTTTCAGGCGGTGACGAATTCGGTGTGGATGGCCGGATCGCCGCGGGAGAGCTGGCGGGCGGTCCCGGGAAGCTCATCGAGGGCACGGCGATGGCGGGCCCGGGCGTCATCGAGGCTCTCGCGGCCGACGACCGAGCCGGCGCGGACGAGGGGGACGAGCAGTTCGCGGTCGTGTGGGCCCGGCTCGGGGGCTCCAGTGGTGACGATCTCGGCGCGGGCGACACCGTTGCCGTCGATGCGCCGGACCGCCCACTTGCGCCCGCCCCGGCTCGGCTTGCCGATGGAGCGCTTGGCGACCGGGCGCAGCGGGGCGCCGGGGTCGGCCGAGTCGGCGCGGGCCACGAGCTTGTAGACCAGGGAGGCGGTGGGCGCGCCGGAGCCGGTGACGAGCGCGGTGCCCACCCCGTACCCGTCGACGGGGGCGATCGCCAGCGCCGCGATCAGGTACTCGTCGAGGTCGCCGGTGACGACGATCTTCGTCTTCTTGGCGTCGAGCGAGTCGAGCAGCCGCCGTACGTCGCCGGCCACGGTGGCCAGGTCGCCGCTGTCGATCCGTACCGCCCCCAGCTCGGCGCCCGCCAGCTCGACCCCCATCCGGACCGCCCGTTCCACGTCGTAGGTGTCGACGAGCAACGTCGTGCCCGGCCCGGCCGCCGCCAGCTGCGCCGCGAACGCCCGCCGCTCGCTGTCGTGCAGCAGCGTGAAGGCGTGCGCGCTGGTGCCCGCCGTCGGGACACCGTAGCGACGCCCGGCCTCCAGATTGGATGTGGTGGCGAACCCCGCGAGATAAGCCGCCCGGGCGCTGGCCACCCCCGCCATCTCGTGCGTGCGCCGCGACCCCATCTCGATGATCGGCCGGCCGCCCGCCGCGTGCACCATCCGCGAGGCGGCCGAAGCGATCGCGCTGTCGTGGTTGAGGATCGACAGGACGAGGGTCTCGAGCACGACGGCCTCGCCGAAGGTCCCCTCCACCCGCAGCATGGGCGAGCCGGGAAAATAGCAGTCGCCCTCCGCGTAGCCGTAAATGTCGCCAGAAAACCGGTATTGCGCCAGCCAGTCGGCCGTCACGTCATCGACGACATGCCGGCGCAGGAACTCCAGGCTCGCCTCGTCGAAGACGTACGCCTCCAGCGCGTCGAGCAGGCGCCCGGTGCCGGCGACCACGCCGTACCGCCGCCCATGCGGCAGGTGCCGCGCGAAGACCTCGAAGACCGCCCGGCGGCCGGCGGTGCCGCTGTGCAGCGCGGCCTGGAGCATCGTCAACTCATAGTGGTCGGTGAGCAGTGCCGTTGTGCTAGCCAGGTCCACGAGTGGAACACTAGAGGGGAAGCACGGAAACGCCGTACGTGAGGCCCCTGCACACGGGGGCGCCGGACACGGCGCCCGCACGAAGACTTGGCGCGAAGGGGGGCGCCCATCACCATGACCATGATGAGCACGGCTCCGGTCGAGGTCGAACGGCCGCGGTCCGAGGAGGATCTGCGGCCCGACCGGCCTTGGCTGACGATCGTCTGGAACGATCCGATCAACCTCATGTCGTACGTGACATACGTCTTCCAGACCGTTTTCGGCTACTCGAAGCACAAAGCCGAAAAGCTCATGCTCGACGTCCATCACAAGGGCAGGGCGGTCGTGTCGAACGGCACCCGCGAGGAGATGGAGCACGACGTGCAGACCCTGCACGCATACGGACTTTGGGCGACGGTCAGGCAGGACGTCTAGGTGTCCACCGGGTTCCGGCGGAGCCGGCGCGGGCTGCGGATCACGCTGTCCGCGGACGAGACGATGATCATCCGCACGCTGATGGAGCAGTTGCTCGAAATCCTCGGCGAATTGCCCAGGGGCGACCCGGGTCTCGCCGAGCTGGGCATCTCAGAAAATCGTGAGGCACCCCGCGATCCGGTCCTGGCCCGGCTCTTCCCCGACGGCTACCGCGACGACGCCGAGGCGGCCGTCGAGTTCCGCCGCTACACAGAGTCCGCGCTGCGCGACGGCAAGCGCGAGGCCGCCGAGATGGTGCTGGCGACTGTGCGCGAACCCGGCGACATCACGCTTGATGACGACCAGGCGCGGGCCTGGCTGCGCGCGCTGAACGACGTACGGCTCGCGCTCGGCACCCGGCTGGAGATCACCGAGGAGTCGTACGAGCGGATGGACGACCTCGACTGGGACGACCCCAAGTTCCCCATGTACTCGATGTACGACTGGCTCACCTTCCTCCAAGAGTCGCTCGTCCGGGCGATGAACTGATCGCGCCGGTCGCCGGGTCGCCGGGTCGCGACTGGCAGAGTGGCCGAATCGCCGAGCGCCCGCGCTCCGACCGGCCGGGGCAGGCCGGGGTAATCTGCACCTCATGGTGAGCAGGCTGACGATCGAGCGGGCCATCGTTGACAAGATCGTCGCGCACGCGCGCGCTGACCACCCGGACGAGGCGTGCGGCGTGGTGGCCGGGGCCATCGGTTCGGACCGGCCGGTGCGTTTCATCGCCATGACGAACGCCGAGCGCTCTCCGACGTTCTATCGCTTTGACTCGATGGAGCAGTTCCAGGTGTGGCGGGAGATGGACGACAGGGACGAGGAGCCCGTCGTGATCTACCACTCCCACACCGCCACCCCGGCCTACCCCTCCCGCACCGACGTCTCCTACGCGTCCGAGCCCAACGCGCACTACGTCCTGGTGTCCACCGCCGACCCCGACGAGCACGAGTTCCGGTCGTTCCGGCTCGTCGACGGCGAGGTGACCGAGGAAGAGGTCCAGGTCGTGGAGACCTACGGTTGACCTCACCGGGGCGGGGGTATACGGGCCCTCCCCCCGCAGGTAGGTGCGGGTAGGTAAACTTTGGTCATGCGGATGATCGACCGGAGGGCCGCCGCGACGGGCGCCGTTTGCGTCTCGCCCGTGCAAAGCTTCCTGTTCGGCCACTCCCGTGCCGAAGTCGTCTACGACTGTCGCTGAGCGCTCGCTTCAGCCAGTCCCGAATTCCCCGGAATTCTCCGAGCGCCCGACCGTGTTGTGCGGCGTGGGCGCCCGGCACGAACGACGCGAAGGAGACAACCGATGGCGATCGAGGTACGCATTCCGACGATCATGCGCAACCTCACCGACGGCGCAAAGGCCGTCGAAGGCAAGGGCGGCACGCTGGATGAGCTGTTCAGCGATCTGGATGACCGCCACCCCGGGCTGCGGGAGCGGCTGGTCGACGACAAGGGCCTGCGGCGGTTCGTCAACGTCTACCTCAACGACGAGGATGTGCGGTTTCTGGGCGGCCTGGACACTCAGGTGTCGGACGGCGACACCGTGACGGTGCTGCCCGCCGTGGCGGGTGGCTGACCTTGCGGTTCGACTCGCTGCTCGACTCGCTCGGCGGAACCCCGCTGGTCGGGCTGCCGAAGCTGTCGCCGGCGCCGGACGTACGGCTGTGGGCCAAGCTCGAGGACCGCAACCCCACCGGGTCGGTGAAAGACCGCCCGGCATGGTGGATGATCCAGCGCGCGGAAAAGGACGGCCTGCTCAAGCCGGGCGCCACGATCCTCGAGCCCACATCGGGCAACACCGGCATCTCGCTGGCCATGGCCGCCACGCTCAGGGGCTACCGGCTCGTCTGCGTCATGCCGGAGAACACCTCGATCGAGCGCCGGCAGCTGCTGGAGATGTGGGGCGCGAAGATCATCTTCTCGCCGGCCGCCGGCGGCTCCAACGAGGCCGTCCGGCGGGCCAAGGCGCTGGCCGGCGAGCATCCGGACTGGGTGCTGCTCTACCAGTACGGCAACGAGGCCAACTCGCTGGCGCACTACGAGACGACCGGGCCCGAGATCTTCGCCGACCTGCCGACCATCACCCACTTCGTGGCCGGCCTCGGCACCACGGGCACCCTCATGGGCGTCGGCCGCTACCTGCGCGAGCAAGTGCCGCAGGTGCAGATCGTCGCCGCCGAGCCCCGCTACGGCGAGCTTGTCTACGGGCTGCGCAACATCGACGAGGGCTTCGTGCCCGAGCTGTACGACGAGTCCGTGCTGACCACGCGGTTTTCCGTGCCGTCGCGCGACGCGCTACGGCGTACCCGCGAGTTGCTCGAGCAGGAGGGCATCTTCGCCGGCATCTCGACCGGCGGCGTGCTGCACGCCGCGCTCGGCGTGGCGGCCAAGGCGGTCAAGGCCGGCCGGCGGGCCGACATCGCCTTCATCGTCGCCGACGGCGGCTGGAAGTACCTGTCCACCGGCGCCTACGGCGGCACCCTCGACGAGGCGGAGCGCCGGCTCGAAGGCCAGCTCTGGGCCTGACCCGGCACCGGCGCGGCGCTACTCGGGTGTGCGCGGCTACTTGGCGGACAGCCATTCCTCTGGGCGGGCGATCAGGCGGGCACGGGCGTAGGCGACGTCGAGACCGAGCACCGTGTGGCCGTGGTAGGCGTCCCCTTCGTGTGAGGTCACCAGCGCCACGTCCACGTTCTCCGGGGCGGTCAGTGACAGCGGCAACAGCAGCTGTAGCCGCTCCCGCGCCGGGTCCCAGCAGGGCACGGCGGCCCGGTAGCTGCGCCGCACGCGGGCCTCGGCCCGGCGCACCGCCCCCTCCATGACGAGACTGGCCTGGTAGGGGTTGCTGCGGAGCGGATCGGGCAGCGAACCGAGGTTCTCCTGGGAGTCCAGCAGGTGTTTCGGGCTCACCACCAGCTCGCGCCGCCAGTCGTAAACGAAGTCACCCGGATCCTCGGTGTAGGACGCGAAGCCCGGCAGCGCGGGAAAATGATCGTGCAGTTGCCTGTCGCTTTCCGGCAGCCAGCCCTTGAGCTGCCAGGGCGGGCCGTCGGGGTCGCGGTTGGGCACGAAGAGGCCGTAGATCGTCTCCTGCTGTGCGGTGGCGAGCCCGGTGTTGAAGACGCTGTAGCCACCGTCGGGGGAGTTGACGATGTGGCGCTGTTGGTAAAGACGCTCGAACGTCCACTCCACGTACTCCCGGAGCACCCAGGTCTCGTCGTGTTCGGCCTGGGCGGGACCGGACCAGTTCTCCGGCTCGGCGATCCGCGCGAGCTGGTCGAAGGCGTCGTCGGCGTGCGCCGGCTCGGCGTCGCCCCGGAGCCGGCCGAGGTCGGCGTGCTTGTAGATGGCCCGCTGCACCCGCTGCGCCCGCTGGGCCCGCCGCGGCAGCGCCGCACGTTGCGGTGCCGCCTGCTGGGGCGCGCCCTGCTGCGGTAGGGGGGCCGGCTGCGGCGGCACGGAGGGCGGTGCGGCGCCAGGGGGCGTCAGCGGCGACATCGTGGATGCTCCGCCGCCGGCCGGCGCGGGCGGGAACTCAGGCGCGCGGGACGTCGCGATGGCGGGCGCTCCCTGCTGGGACTGTGGAGACTGGGGGGACGGAGCGGCGTGGGCGCCGCCCGCTCCGTTCTCCCCGATGAAGTGCTGGTGATGGCGGCCGAGGTCGTTGTATCCGGCGTGCTTGGATTCGTGCAGCGTCACAGCAAACT
>CALAED010000632.1 GCA_937891035.1 uncultured Thermomonosporaceae bacterium
TTGTCGTCGTCGGCGTCGGCGGCACGCTGCTCGTGAGCGCGGACCAACTCGTCGACGAAGCGGCGGCCGGAGGTGTTGTCGGCGTTGTCGAGCAGCGCGACGCAGTTGAACGGGCGCCGCTTGCTCCGCCGTCCGCCGGGCTCGCCGAAGTCGGCGCGCAGATCGGCGAGGAAGGCGGCGAGCATCAGCTCGTCGACCCATTTCCTGTTGCCCTCGATGGCCGGCCGCCGGTTGCGCCTGTTGAGCTCGGCGAGGACGTCCAGCGACTTGCGTCCGGCCAGTCCCCTGTCCTGGTGGACGTACCAGTCCTGGCCGCCGCCCAAGACGATGCGGCGCCCGGCCCGCCATGAGGTGAGGCCGCTCAGCAGGAGCCCCGGTACGGGCCGGCCCACCTCCTCGGGGATGCCGGCCGCGGCCAGCACGCGCGGCGTCACGCCTTCGAGGAAGGCCCTCAGCTGAGGCAGCTTCCTGTGCTCTTCGATCACGCGGTCGATCTGCGCGCGGGCGGCCGCCGGGTCGGTGTGGTCCACCTGCGCGGCCATGACGATCCGACCGACGATGAAGCGCGGGAAGGCGATCCGGCCATAGGCGGCACAGTGCCGGTTGAGCTCGAAGGCGAGCACGTCGAGGACGTCGCAGATGGGGGAGGTGGGCAGGTCCGCGAAGTCGACCCGGGCGTACGGCACGTTCTGGTCGAGCATCTCGCCGAGACGCGTCAGCAACGCCGTTTTGCCGCTGCCGCGCGGGCCGACGAAAATCACGACCGGCGACGTCGCGGCGCCGGCATCTCTGATCATGAAGTCATGGACCAGCTTGACCGCGCTGTCACGACCGTACACTCGCATCGGCCACCCCGTTCGCGCGGACCGACGACCGTGCGGCCGGCCCGTCGCGCGCCCTCAATAAACCACAATTTGACCTTTTGTGTTGATGTACCGTAATCGGCGGCGCCCTCGTTACCTAACGGCGGCTTTGTAACCTTCACGCAACTATCGACGGTGGGCGTGGCCCATGCGTTCCCGCCTTGGGGCTTTCGGCCACCTTCAGGGCACAGCGACACGGCAGTAACGTGAGCGGGTGAAAAGTGACGCGTATGACCTGGCCCGCGCCGCCGCCGACGCCCTGCGCTCCCGGGCCGGCTCGCGCCCCTTCGACGTCGCCCTGGTGCTGGGCTCTGGCTGGGTGCCGGCCGCCGACGCGCTCGGCGAACCGCTGGCCGAGGTCCCGACGACGGACCTGCCTGGCTTCGCCGCTCCCGCCGTCGCCGGACATGCCGGGCTGATCCGCGCGGTCGAGACCGGCGGCAAGCGCGCGCTGATCTTCCTCGGCCGCACGCATCTGTACGAGGGCCGCGGCGTGGATCCCGTCGTCCATGGAGTGCGTACGGCGGTGGCGGCGGGCGTACGGACCGTCGTGCTCACCAACGCCGCCGGGGGGCTGCGGCCGGAGTGGCAGCGGGTGGGCGACCCCGTCCTCATCGCCGACCACATCAACCTGAGCGGTGCCAGTCCGCTCACCGGCGCGGCCTTCATCGACCTGACCGAGGCGTACTCTCGACGGCTTCGCGACCTGGCCCGCGAGGTCGATCCCAGCCTCGCTGAGGGCGTTTACGCGGCGCTGCGCGGCCCTTCGTACGAGACCCCGGCCGAGATCCGCATGCTTCGTACGATGGGCGCCGACGTGGTCGGCATGTCGACCGTGCTGGAGACGATCGCGGCAAGGGAGGGTGGCGCCGATGTGCTCGGCATCTCACTGGTCACCAACATCGCGGCCGGGCTGGCCGGCCACCCGCTCGACCACGAAGAGGTCCTCGCCGCCGGCCGCGCCGCCGCCACCCGGATGGGCCGCCTCCTCGCCACCGTCATCCCCAAGCTCTGACTCCGTGGCATGATCGTCAGGAGGTGAGGGCAGAGGGTTGTCAATGGAGTCCTATCGGGAGCAAGCGCGCGAATGGCTCGCGCAAGACCCCGATCCCGAGACCCGGGCGGAGCTGTCGGCCCTGCTCGCGAACGGGGCGGGCCTGGCGGAGCGGTTCGGCGCCAAGCTCGAGTTCGGTACGGCCGGGTTGCGCGGCGAGTTGGGCGCCGGGCCCAACCGGATGAACCGGGTGACCGTGATGCGGGCCGCCGCCGGGCTCGCCACCGTGCTCGGTGCCGGCGCCTCGGTCGTGATCGGGTACGACGCGCGCCACGGGTCGGCACGGTTCGCCGAGGACACGGCCGCAGTGGCAACGGGCGCCGGGCTGACCGCGTGGCTGCTGCCCGAGCCGCTGCCCACGCCGATGCTGGCGCACGCCGTACGACACCTGGGCGCGGACGCGGGCGTCATGGTGACGGCCAGCCACAACCCGGCCCGCGACAACGGCTACAAGGTCTATTGGGGCGACGGCGCGCAAATCGTGCCGCCGCTCGACACTCGGATCTCCGCCGCGATCGACGCCGTCGGCCGGGTGGACGAGTTGCCCATCGGCACCGGCTGGACGGTCCTCGGCGACGACATCGTCGAGGCTTATCTCGCCTCGCTCTCGCGTCTCCCCCTCGGCGACGACAGGGACGTGGCCATCGCCTACACGCCGCTGCACGGGGTGGGCCGCGACGTCGTGCTGCGCGCCTTCGCCCGCGCGGGCTTCCCACCCCCCACGGTGGTCACCGAACAGGCCGCGCCCGACCCCGACTTCCCGACGGTGGCCTTCCCCAACCCCGAAGAACCGGGAGCGATGGACCTGGCCCTCGCCCTGGGCGCCGCCACCGGAGCCGATCTGGTGCTGGCCAACGACCCCGACGCCGACCGGTGCGCGGTGGGCGTGCCACTGCCCGCGGGCGGCTGGCGGCTGCTGACCGGCGACGAGGTGGGCGGTCTGCTCGCCGAGCACGTCCTCCGCCACACGTACGGCCCCGATCGCCTCGTCGTCACCACCATCGTGTCGTCTACCCAACTGCGAAAGATCGCCGCACACCACGACGTCCGCTTCGCCGAATCCCTCACCGGCTTCAAATGGATCATGAAAGCCGGCTCCCCCGGCGAACGCCTGGTCTACGGCTACGAGGAGGCGCTCGGCTACAGCCTCGGCGGCGATGAGGGCCTGCCCGTCCACGACAAGGACGGCATCGGCGCCGCACTGGCGGTCGCCGCGGCGGCGGCCTCCACGCCACGGCGCAACTGTCCTTCCGGGTCGACGACCCCGCATTGATCGCCGCCGCCGTGGCCCGCCTCCGCACCTCCCCGCCCAGTGCGCTCGGCGGCCACGCGGTCACCGCGGTCGACGACCTGTCGCTCGGCGCGACCGGCCTGCCCCCCACCGAAGGCCTGCGCCTCCGCCTCACCGAGGATGCACGTGTCGTCGTCCGCCCATCGGGCACCGAACCCAAGCTCAAGTCCTACATCGAGGTCATCATCCCCGTAGCGGACACGCCCGCGACGGCACGCGCGTCCGCCGCACACGCCCTCGCCGCCATCCGCGCCGACCTCACCACCGCACTCGCCCTCCCCTGAACGCGACCCATCACCTAAAGGCCTGCGCTCCACCCACCAACAGACGCACACGCCGTCCGCCCATCGGGACCCGCCTCCACGTACGCCTGACGACCAGCGCGAACGCTCAACGGCGACTCGACTAGCCGCGCTGGACGTACTTACTGATCCTCGAATCAGCTTGCACAGAAGTAACACTTCGCGCCATGGTTGGATGTCCGTGACCAACCCATTCGCCCGTCGGCGGGGAGATACACGATGAACGGTTCACCGCACCCGATGCCGGTCGGCAACAACGCGGCTCGCATCCTCTGCCCCGATGCCGAGAGCCGATGAATCACGCCGACGAGCAGCCCGAGTTGTTGACCACGGCCGAAACGGCCAAGATCTTCCGCGTCGCCCGCTCCACCGTCATCTCCTGGGCCCGGCAGGGACTTCTGCCCTACATAACGACGCCCTCAGGACACCTTCGCTTCCACCGCGCCACCGTCCAACGTCTCCTCAAAGAACACCACGGATCCCCCAACCCCTAAGACCACTCAGAATGAAAGCAGCTAAATCCTGGATAGCCACTCATAACAGGCATATCTCCTCGCCGGCTGCAACTTACACCGAATCGTGCCGACCTCCATACGGCGCCGGAAAGCCCATTCTGCTGGGGACCGCGCTGTCCTGATCAGAACTTGACAGACGCTACACGAGCGAGCTCGTTGAATGGCTCAGCATGTTTGACCGATATGGCCCTGAGGCCGGGCAGTTTGAACACCCGACTACAGATGTCGCACCGTTGAGTCCGCGTAGACCGGATATAGGCGCTTTGCCCCGGCATTTCGCGGTACCAAATTGTTCGTGGCTCAGCTGAGGATGGCGATCAAGATGGAGACGACGAGGACCGCCGCAGGGACGGCCAGGGCGCCGACGGCGAACCACGAGAGCGAGACCGCCGGCGACGCGGCGGATTCGTCGCGCCGGTTCTGGGTGGCCAGCTCATTGAGCTGTTCCGCGGCGAAGTCGATGGGCAGTCGGCCATGCACGTGCTCGGCGACGCTGTCGGGCAAGCGACTGTCGCGGCGCGGCCGTGCCCGGGCCCGGGCACGAGCGCGCGGTGAGATCTGCAAGGCATAGGCCCGGAACGTACGATCGCCGCTGCTGATCTCGATCGCGTCGGTCGTCTCGACCTTGTCGACCGCGGACCAGGAGAGCCGGATGTCCCGCAGCGGATTGTGCAGCCGGACGCTCGTCTCGTCGGCCACCACGCGCGGACGCAGGCCGATGACGTACGCCACCCCGGCGCCGAACAAGAGCGAACTGGCGGCGATGACCGCGGTGACATCGCGGCCCCGTACGGCGAGATCGACCAGATTGGCCGCCGCGAAGACCATCCACAGCCAGGCGAATACGAAAGACGGCGTCGACCTGAATACGAGTGGCTTCATGACTGCGGCGGCCGGGCACGGGAGGTGAGCTGGATGCTGCGCTGCCATTTGAGCTGCGCGAAGATCGGCTTGATCGTGCCGTTGATGAGCTCGAGCCGTTCGTCAAATCCGATAAAGGCCGACTTCATGGCGTTGACGGTAAACCATTGCAGGTCGTCCCAGCCATAGCCAAAGGCTTCGACCAGCTTGGCGAACTCCGCCGACAGGGTCGTGTCGCTCATCAGCCGGTTGTCGGTGTTGACCGTGACCCGGAAGAAGAGTCGCCGCAACAACCCGATCGGATGCTCGGCGATCGATTTGGCCGCACCCGTCTGCACGTTGGACGTCGGGCACATCTCCAGCGGGATGCGCTTGTCGCGGACGTAGGCCGCCAGCCGGCCCAGCTTGGGGGCGTCGCTTCCCTGGTCGGCGATGTCATCGATGATCCGCACGCCGTGCCCGAGCCGGTCGGCGCCGCACCACTGGATCGCCTGCCAGATCGAGGGCAGCCCGAACCCCTCGCCCGCGTGGATCGTGAAGTGGGCGTTCTCGCGCTGCAGGTACTCGAAGGCGTCCAGGTGACGGGTGGGCGGATAGCCGGCCTCGGCGCCCGCGATGTCGAACCCGACGACGCCGGCGTCGCGATAGCGGACGCACAACTCGGCGATCTCACGGCCGCGCGCCTGATGCCGCATCGCGGTGAGCAACGTGCCGACCCTGATCCCGTGATCGCGTCCCGCGTCGGCGAACCCG
>CALAED010000633.1 GCA_937891035.1 uncultured Thermomonosporaceae bacterium
TCGCCTTGCTCATCAGCTCGGCGAGGCACTCCTCGGCGGTGGCGCCCCTGGCCATGGCGTGGTGGTGACCGCGGTACGTGGCGAACACGTAATCGTCCGGCCGCAGCGCCGCGCTGGCTCCGACCGCCACGCCCTCCTGCCCGGCCGCGAGGTGCGTGGTGCCCTTGACCAGGCCCGACATGAACAGGTCGTGCGCCGCCTTCTCGGTACGGCGGATGAGGACCATCCGCTCGTACAGCTCGAGCAGTTCCTTCCCGTTGCTGGACTCGGTGCTCATTGGTCGCGCTCGCCTCCTCGCTGCTCGGTCATTGGCCGTCACCGTTCGCAGTGTTGAGGTGAGACTGGGATTCGCGGAGCGTGCTGAGCGCGCCGCCGGCGGTCCAGTACTTGCGGCCGGCGACGAGGAGCTCTTCGGCCGGGAACTTCGTGATGACCTCGCAGCCGGTCGGCGTGACGACCACTTCCTCCTCGATCCGGGCCGCGGAATAGCCGTCGCCGGCCGGCCAGTAGGTCTCGAGCGCGAACACCATGCCCACCTCGAGCGTCTCCGGGTGGTCGAGCGAGACGAGCCGGCTGAAGATGGGCTTCTCCCAGATGGACAGGCCGACGCCGTGGCCGTACTGCAGCGCGAACGCCGCCATCTCGTCGGGGAAGCCGAACTCCTCGGCGCGCGGCCAGACCGAGACGATGTCGGCCGTCGTCGCGCCCGGCTTGACCAGCGCGATCGCCTGGTCCATGTACTCGCGGCAGCGCACGTACGCGTCGCGCATGGCGGGGGACGCGCTGCCCACCGCGAAGCAGCGGTAGTAGCAGGTGCGATAGCCCAGATGGCTGTGCAGGATGTCGAAGAAGGCGGGGTCCCCGGGCCGGATGATCCGGTCGCTGTAGACGTGCGGGTGCGGCGAGCAGCGCTCGCCGGAGATCGCGTTGACGCCCTCGACGTATTCGCTGCCCAAGCCGTAGAGCACTTTGCTGACCAGGCCGACGGTCTCGTTCTCGCGCACGCCGGGCCGCAGGAAGTCATACAGCTCTTCGTAGGCCGCGTCGACCATGGAGCAGGCCTGCGTGAGCAGCGCGATCTCATCGGGCGTCTTGATGCGGCGCGCCTCGAGGAACAACTGCTGACCGTCGACGACGTCGATGCCCTCGGTGCGCAGCGCCGACAGGATGGGCATCTCCACGACGTCGACGCCCAGCGGGCCATCGGCGACGCCATGGTCGTGCATCTCGGCGGCCACCTTGCGGGCAACGTCGGCGGCGATGCCGGCCTCCGGGTGGAAGGCGCCGCGCAGCGTCGAGATGCCGGCCCGGGCGCGCTGCGTACCGTCCAGCCAGGGGTTGTACAGCTGATGGTGCTTTGCCGCCGATCCGAAATCCCAGACGATCGGCTCGCCGCCCCTGACGAGGAGCGCGAAGCGAATGAGCTTGTCCACCGCCCAGGTGCCGATGTGGGTGGCGGTCATGTACCGGATGTTCGAGAAGTCGAACGCGAGGATCGCGGCGAGCTCAGACCGCTCGAGCGCGTCTTTCAATCGGCTCAGGCGCTCACGGCGGAGGCGGTCGAGGTCGACCCGCTCCTCCCAGTCGACGGCGTTCGGTCCGTACGTACGGATAGCCATGGCTGACCACTCCTTCGGGGGGACCGCCATTGAGTTAAGTTTCTGACGAGCGTCCGCGTCAATACCTACTGAACACCAGGACGGTCAAATCTCGGGCAGTTGGTCCCACGCGTGTAGCGACGGTTAACGTGTGCGGCTCCCGGCTCAGTGGACGCCGGCGCCGGAAGCGTCGACGAACCACACGCCGATGGCGGGCTGCACGCCGTCGTTGTGGTAGCGGTGCGGGGTGGTGGAGGGGAAGGAGACCGCGTCGCCCGGGCCCAGCTTGTATTCGTCGAAGCCCAAGGTCAGCGTCAATTCGCCGGAGACGAGGTAGCCGTACTCGACGCCCGCGTGCCGCATCAGCAGGCCGGTGCCCGACGACGAACCGCCGGGCGCGTAGGTGACGAGCAGAAAGTCCACCGGCGTGCCGGGCACCCGGCCGAGCCGTTCCCAGGTCACGCCGGAGTCGAGTTCGAGCACCTCTCGGTTCTCGGCGCGGACGATCGGGCCCACGCGGCGTTCGAGCGCCGCGGCGGCCGGAAGATCGAGGCGCCTGGCCGCCGCCGGTACCGCGTCCGCCGTCGGCTCGGCCGCCGGCGCGGTGTCCGTGCGGGCGGCGTCCGTGTGGGAAGCCGCTCGGGGAGCGTCGGCCGGGACGGTCTCCGGCTGCGGCGCGCCGGTGGCACCGGTGGTGTCGGCGCCGCCGCCTGTGTCGAAGACGTCCTCGACGGAGATGCCCAGGGCTTTGGTGATCGCGTACAGCGTACTCACCGACGGCTGGCTCTTGCCCGTCTCGATCTGGGAGACGAGGCTCGCCGACACCCCGACCGCGCGGGCGAGACCGCGCAAGGTCAAGCCGCGCTGCAGCCTGACCTCTCGGATCCGCTGGCCGACCGGCGGGATGGAGGACACTCGCGCATCGTACAGTACGAGTGAACACGTCGCGGGCGGCAGGCCACCACCGGAGAGATCGTGGCCGCCTGCTGCCAATCGGGTACGGCCGTAATGTCACGGATGTAAGACTCGCGGTGACCACATGGGATGGCGGGATTCCCGGAGACATGACTGCGAACACGATTCCCCACAACCTCCCCGCGGAGCCCAATGACTTCGTCGGCCGCGAACGCGATGTCGCCGAGCTGCGCCAACTGCTCG
>CALAED010000634.1 GCA_937891035.1 uncultured Thermomonosporaceae bacterium
TGCCGGCCGGAGTCGAGGTACCCGACGTTCCGCTGACCCATCTGCTCGACGACGCCGCGAGGCGGTTTCCTCACCGCCGCGCCCTTGTGTTCTTGGGCCGGTCGGTTCGCTACCGGCGGTTGATCAGGTACGTCGACCAATTCGCCGGGATGCTGCGCAGCCTCGGCGTGCACAAGGGCGACCGGGTCGCGATGGTGCTGCCCAATTGCCCGCAACAGGTCATCGCGTTCTACGGCACGCTGCGCCGCGGCGCGGTCGTGGTCATGAACAACCCGCTTTACACCCCTCCTGAGCTCCACCATCAGCTCACCGACTCGGGCGCCCGCGTGGTCGTCGTACTGGACCGCATGTACGAGACGCTGGTCGAGGCGCTGCCCGGCACCCACATCGAGCACGTCCTGGTGACCTCGCTGACCGAGTACCTCCCGCTGCGCAAGCGCCTGGCCCTCCGGCTCCCGCTGGCCAGGGTCAGACAGGTGCGCGCCGAGCTCATCGCCCCCGTGCCAAGGGACGCGGACGTGCTGTTGTTTCGCGAGGCGCTACGCGGCGCCCGCCGCCAGCACCGGCAGGTCCCCATCGATCCACGGTACGATCTGGCCGCATTGCAATATACGGGCGGCACGACGGGCCGGCCCAAGGGCGCGATGCTGACCCATCGGAACCTCGTCGCCAACGCCCATCAGACCGTCGCGTTCGACCCGCGGATCCGGCCCGGCCATGAGGTGTCGCTCGCGGTGCTGCCGCTGTTCCATGTCTTCGGCCTGACGATGTGCCTGACCGCCAGCATGCTGATCGGCGGGACCGTGGTGCTCATCCCCAAGTTCGACCTCGGCCTGGTGCTGGCGGCCCTGAAACGGTGGCGGCCGACGATCTTTCCGGGGGTGCCGCCGATCTATCAGCAGATCGCCGAGTCGCCCAAGGCCCGCAAGTCGGGGATGGGATCGGTGCGCACCTGTGTGTCCGGGGCGATGAAGTTGCCGCGGGAGACGGTCGACGCGGTCCGCCGGGCCACCGGCGCGCGGGTGATCCAGGGGTACGGGCTCACCGAGACCTCCCCCGTGGTGATGGCCAACCCGTTGGACGGCAACGCCCGGCATGTCTCGGTCGGCATCCCGCTGCCGAGCACGGACGCGCGGATCGTCGACGAGAACGATCCGATGCGGCCGGTGCCGGTCGGGATGGCGGGCGAGGTGCTCGTCCGTGGCCCGCAGGTCTTCGAGGGCTACTGGCGCCAGCCCGAGGAGACCGCCGAGGTGTTGCGGAACGGCTGGCTGCGCACCGGCGACATCGGGCTCATGAGCCCGGACGGCTTCTTCACGTTGATCGACCGCAAGCGCGACGTGGTCATCGTCGACGGCCTGAACGTCTATCCGTCCGAGGTCGAGGCTCAACTGTGCCAGCATCCCGGCGTACTCGACGCGGCGGTGGTCGGACTCCCCGACGCCCGCCACGGCGAGGCGATCAAGGCGTTCGTGATCCCGCAACCCGGGGTCCCCCCGCCTCGGCCGCAGGAACTGGTCGAGCTGTGCGCGCAGGGGCTCACCCGCTACAAGGTGCCGCGGTACGTGGAGTTCCGGCCGGAGTTGCCGCGCAACATGCTCGGCAAGGTGCTCCGGCGCGTGCTACGCGACGAGGCCGCGGCCCGCGCCGGACCGGGCCCGACGAGCTCACGACCGTACGGCACCTGACCACGCGGCCGCGCGGCGCGTATGCGCGAAGCGGGGATCCGGGAGGGGACTCAGGTCACGCGGGGCCGGGGTCGCCGGCGGCGTCGATGCGGCGCAGCGCGGCGCGTACGACGCCGCTATCGGTCGTCGTCCAAAACGGCGGCATGGAAGCCCGCAGGAATCCGCCGTAGCGGGCGGTGGCCAGCCTCGGGTCGAGGACCGCGACCACGCCGCGATCGTCCATCGTACGGAGCAGCCTGCCGGCCCCTTGGGCGAGGAGCAGCGCCGCGTGTGTCGCCGCGACGGTCATGAAGCCGTTGCCGCCGCGGGCCGCGACCGCGCGCTGGCGGGCCGAGGCGATCGGGTCGTCCGGGCGCGGGAACGGAATACGGTCGATGACGACCAGTTGCAGTGACGGCCCCGGCACGTCGACCCCCTGCCACAGTGACAGCGTGCCGAACAGGCAGCTTCGCTCGTCGTCGGCGAACCGCTTGACCAGCAACGACGTCGAGTCGTCGCCCTGGCAAAGAACCTCATGGCCGACCCTGTCCCGCAACTCCCCGGCCGCCTGCTTGGCGGCCCGCATGGAGGAGAACAGCCCAAGGGTGCGTCCGCCGGCTGCCGTGACCAGCTCTTCCAGCTCGGTGAGGTATTCGGCCGGCAACGCGTCCCGGCCCGGCGGGGGAAGGTGCCGGGCCACGTACAAAATCCCCGCCTTGGGGTGATCGAACGGCGAGCCGACGTCGATGCCCGACCATGCGGGCTCCCCCGCCGCGCCGTCCTCACCGTCCGTCGCGTCGTCTCTACCATCCGCGGCGTCGTCTTGAGCGTCCGCCGCGTCGTCCGCACCGCTCGCGTCATCCTCCCGGCCGGTCGCCGCACGCCGGCCGGCGCCGGCCGGTGGCACCACCGTAGGGGGCGGCTCGTCCGTTGGCCCCGCCTTGGCCGTACCGCCCGGGCGCTGACCGAGCGGCGGCAGGCCCCACTGCCTGGCCAGCGGTTCGAACGAGCCGCCGAGCGCCAAGGTGGCCGAGGTGAGCACGGTCGTCCGCGTGCCGAACAGGCTGGCCCGCAGCAGGCCGCCGACTGAGATCGGCGCGACGTGGAGAGTGGGCGGCCGCCTGCGGTCCTCGTTGTAGGGCTTGGCCAGCCAGACCACGTCGTAGCGCGCCGCGATCTCCGGCTCGAACGCGGACAGCAGCCGTACGGCCGTGTCGTGCATGTCCGCGACGCTTGAGCGGGCCGCCTTGCGGGCCGCCGCGTCGCCCGGATCGCCGCCGGGGCCACCCGCGCCGGCGGCCCCGGCGTCCCGGTCCCTGGAGTCGGGGCCGAGCGCGGTCACGCACGCGTGCGCGGCATCGCGGAGCACGGCAAGGGTGTTGCCCAAGGGTGCCGACAGCATGTCCATGCGGCCCGGCGGGAGATCGTCGAGCAGAGCGCCAAGCGCCTCCCCCGCCTCCTTGAGCCGGTCCGCCACGTCGTCGGCCACGAGCCGGCCACAGCGGCGGGCGGCGGTCTCCACGGCCGCCGCGCTGAGCTCGCCGGTCGCCACCGACGTGACGCGGTCGACGAGGTCGTGCGCCTCGTCGACGATCACGACGTCGTGCTCGGGCAGCACCTGAAACTCCTCGAGAGCGTCGATCGCCAGCAGCGCGTGGTTGGTGACCACGACGTGCGCGTCGGCCGCCTCGGCCCTGGCCAGCTCCGAGAAACATTCCACGCCGTACGCGCAGCGCTGCGCGCCCAGGCACTCTTTGGCCGTCACCGATACCTGGCGCCAGGCCCGTTCGGCCACCCCGGGGACGAGTTCGTCGCGGTCGCCGGTCTTGGTCTGCTCCGCCCAGTCGTCCAGCCGCTGGACCTGCCGGCCCAGCGCCGACAGCTGCTGCGGGTCGAACAGGCCCTCTTCCCCGTCGTCGACCGCGCCGACCCGCACGCGGTGCAGGCACAGGTAGTTGCGGCGCCCCTTGAGGATGGCGAAGCGTGGCTCCATGCCGAGCAGCGGCTCGAGCGCCCTGGCCAGCCGCGGCAGGTCCCGGTCGACCAGCTGGCGCTGTAGCGCGATCGTCGCTGTCGACACGACCACGGTGGTGCGTTCGGCGATGGCGTGCCGGAGGGCGGGGACGAGGTAGGCAAGGGACTTGCCGGTCCCGGTGCCGGCCTGCACGGCGAGGTGCTCGCCGCTGTCGATGGCTCGCTCGACCGCCTCGGCCATCGTGACCTGCCCGGCACGCTCCGCACCGCCGATCGCCGCGACCGCCGCCGCCAGCAGGGTGGCCAGATCGGGAAGCTTGACCAGCTCGGCTCCGCGGACCGGCGCCGCTCCGCCGACGGACGCGGCACCTTCAGACGACTCGCCGGGCTCGGCAGGGTCCGAGCGACCGGGGCGGTCGGGGCGGTCGGGGCGGTCGCCGTCCTCGGCGTGCTCTCCGGTCGGCTCCGTAATGGTCGGTTCGGCGGCTGGCACGTTTGCAGACGCTACCCGTTCCGGTGCGTGATCAGGCGGGGTCCGCGCGGAGTACCGCCCGCTTTGGCGGGAGTGCCGGATGATCACCCCCGGAGGTCTATCGCCTCGCGGCGAGGAACTCGGCCAGCCGGCCGATGGCCTCGGCGAGGTCGTCGGCGTGCTGCAAGGTGACGATGCGCAGATGGTCGGTCCGCGGCCAGTTGAACCCGGTCCCCTGCACGACCAGGATGTGCTGCTCTTCGAGCAGTTCGAGCACCAGGCGCTGGTCGTCGGCGATCGGGTAGACCTCGGAGTCCAGCCGCGGGAACACATACAGCGCCCCGGCCGGCTTGACGCAGGTGACGCCGGGGATCTCGTTGAGCAGCGTCCAGGCCCGGTCGCGCTGGTCGCGCAGCCGGCCGCCGGGGAGCACGAGGTCGTTGATGCTCTGGTGGCCCCCGATCGCCGCCTGGATGGCGTGCTGTCCCGGCACGTTGGGGCACAGCCGCATGTTGGCGAGCATGTCCAGGCCCTCGATGTAGGACTCCGCGTGCCGCTTCGGTCCGGTCACCGCCATCCAGCCGGACCGGAAGCCGCAGACCCGGTACGCCTTGGACAGCCCGGAGAAGGTCAGCGCGAGCAGGTCGGGCGCGAGCGGCGCGATCGAGGTGTGCGCCGCGGCGTCGTACAAGACCCGGTCATAGATCTCGTCGGCGAAAACGATCAGGTTGTGGCGCCGGGCCAGCTCCACCATGCCCTTGAGGATCTCTTCGGAGTAGACGGCGCCGGTCGGGTTGTTCGGATTGATGATCACCAAGGCCCGCGTCCGGGGGCTGATCTTGGCTTCGAGGTCGGTCAGGTCCGGCGCCCAGGCCTGCTCCTCGTCGCACAGGTAGTGCACCGGCGTTCCCCCGCCGAGCGAGACCGCGGCCGTCCAGAGCGGGTAGTCGGGCGTCGGGATGAGGACTTCGTCGCCGTTGTTCAGCAGCGCCTGCAGGGCCATCACGATCAGCTCCGAGACGCCGTTGCCCAGGTAGATGTCCTCGACATCGAGATCGATGAACCCGTGCTGCTCGTAGTGCTGCACGATCGCGCGCCGGGCGGACAGAATGCCCTTGGAATCGCTGTAGCCGTGTGCCATCGGCAGGTTGCGGACGATGTCCTGGAGGATCTCGTCCGGGGCCGCGAAGCCGAACGGAGCGGGGTTGCCGATGTGCAGCTTGAGGATGCGCTGCCCCTCGGCCTCCAGCTCCATGGCTCGTTTGAGCACCGGGCCACGTATGTCGTAGAGCACGCCGGTGAGCTTTTTTGACTGGCTGACCTGCATGAAGCCAACCCTAGCGGGTGGCCTCGCCGCCCCCGGCCGATTATTCGTGCGCCGTTCGGGGAGCATTGCACTAATAGACGTGATATCCAATAGGTGACGCGGGTTTGCCGGTCCGCGCTGGTGGGTCACTCATCTGACCGACCGGACGACGACGGAGCATGATTATGACCAAACCGCCAAGCACACTCGCCGAAGAACTTCGCGAGCAGGTCAAGGACCGCAGGTCATACGAGGGCGTGATCGACCGGCTCAACAAGGCCTCGGTCGACAAGCACTGGGAGGCCTACGCGGACATCCCGTGGGACGATCCGGATCTTCGGGTGGACCCGGCCGATCCGCGTTGGACGTTGCCCCCGACGGATCGGCTGGGCGGCACCGAGTGGTACCGGTCACAACCAGTCGAGGTCCAGGCCCGGATCGGGCTGTGGCGCGTCGCCACCGCCATGAAGATCGGCCTTCAGTTCGAGAACCTGCTCAAGCGCGGCCTGCTGACGTACGCCTACAAGCTGCCCAACGGCCGCCCCGAGTTTCGGTACGTCTACCACGAGACGACCGAGGAATGTCACCACGGCATGATGTTCCAGGAGTTCGTCAATCGGACCGGCATGCCGATCAGGGGGATGCCCCGGGCGCTCAGCGCGGTCGCCCAGCTTGTCCCGATCATCCCCCGGCTGAACACCGAGTTGTTCTTCGTCTTCGTCCTCGGCGGCGAAGACCCCATCGACTATGTGCAGCGCAAACATCTCAAGGACGGTCACATCCGTCATCCGCTGGAAGAGACCATCCTGAAGATCCATATCGCGGAGGAGGCCAGGCACATCTCCTTTGCCCGGCACTACCTCAAACACCATGTGCCCACCATGACCAGGGTGCGCCGTACGGCACTCGGCCTCTTCACGCCGGTCATCCTCGGGGTGATGGCCCGGATCATGCTGTCGCCCCCCGGCCCGATGGTGCGACACTTCAAGATCCCCAAGGACGTCATACGGGAGGCCTACAAAAACGAGGTCGCCCGCACCGAGTTGCGCGACTGCGTGGGCAAGGTACGCGACCTCGCCGCCGAGCTTGGCCTGATCAACAACGTCAGCAAGCGGATCTGGTACACCTTCGGCATCTGGGACACCCCGCGCGTACGGCGCTCCGCCACGTCACGATGAGCCCGGGGCACGAGGCCCGGCTCGGCCGAGTCGGAATGGCGCACACGGTTAGAGGGAACGAGGCGACGATGAGCGGCATCGCGATTGTCACGGGCGGGGCGTCGGGCATCGGGCGGGCCATCGCCGCCGCGCTCGTCGCCGAAGGCCACAACGTGACCGTGGCAGACCTCAACGGCCCCGGCGCCGAGCAGGTCGCCGAGGAGCTGACGAAGCGCGGCCCGGGTGCGGCCGTCGCGGCCCGGCTCGACGTCACCGACGCCGTCGCCGTCGCAGACCTCTACCGGTCGGTCAAGGCCGGCATGGGGCGGCTCGACCTGGTCTTCAACAACGCGGGAATCGCGGTGGGCGGGGCGGCCGAGGAGCTCACCCTCGAGCACTGGAACCGGGCCATCGACGTCAACCTGAAGGGCGTGGTGCACGGGGTCCACGCCGCGTACCCGATCATGTTGGAGCAGGGCTTCGGGCACATCGTCAACACGGCGTCACTGGCCGGCCTGGTCCCGATGCCGATGGGGATTCCCTACACGGCCACCAAGCACGCCGTGGTCGGCCTCTCGCTGGGCCTGCGCGCGGAGGCGGCCGGACGCGGCGTGCGGGTCAGCGTCATCTGCCCGGGCTTCGTGGACACCCCACTGCTCACCAACATCAATCCCGATCTGCCCAAGACCAGGATGAGCGGCGACGCCAGGGAGGACATCAGGCGGGCCCAGCCGCGGCTATACCCGGCCGACAAGCTGGCCCGCGACGTCATGCGGGGCGTACGGAAGAACCGTGCGCTCATCGTGGCGCCCGCTTCCGCCGAGCCGCCTGGCGGACCATGCGCCTGCTTCCCAATGGCGGCATCCGGGCCGCGCAACTCTTCGTGGACCGCCTCCGCGCCAAGTAACTCCGCTACGGAGCCCGACGGGGCCCCGGTCCGGGGCCCCTCGGGTGAATTACCGCTTATCGCTCGACCGCCGTGCGCCGGGGGTAGTGGGCGTCGAAGGCGGGCCGCTCGGAGCGGATGCGCGGGATGGACTTGAAGTTGTGCCGCGGTGGCGGGCACGACGTCGCCCACTCCAGCGAGTTGCCGAAGCCCCACGGGTCGTCGACGTTCACGCGCGGGGCGTGCCGTGCGGTCACGTAGACGTTGTAGATGAAGAACAACGTCGACAGCCCGAGGATCAGCGCGCCGATGCTTGAGACGACGTTGAGCGCCTCGAACTCCGGGGCGTAGTCGGCGTAGCGGCGCGGCATGCCCTCTACGCCGAGCCAATGCTGGACCAAGAACGTGGTGTGGAAGCCGATGAACAGCGTCCAAAAGTGGATCTTGCCGAGGGTGTCGTTGAGCATCTTGCCGGTCATCTTGGGCCACCAGAAGTAAAAGCCCGCGAACATCGCGAACACCACGGTGCCGAAGACCACATAGTGGAAATGCCCCACCACGAAGTAGGAGTCGTGGGCCTGGAAGTCGAGCGGCGGCGAGGCCAGGATGATGCCGGTCAAGCCGCCGAACAGGAACGTCACCAAGAACCCGATCGAAAACAGCATCGGCGACTCGAAACTGAGTCTGCCTCGCCACATGGTGCCGACCCAGTTGAAGAACTTCACGCCCGTGGGTACCGCGATGAGGAACGTCATGAACGAGAAGAAGGGCAGCAGAATACGTCCGGTCGGGAACATGTGATGAGCCCAGACGGCCATGGACAGCCCGGCGATGGCGATGGTGGCGCCCACCATGCCGATATAGCCGAACAACGGCTTGCGGCTGAAGACGGGGATCACCTCGGTGATGATCCCGAAGAAGGGCAAGGCGATGATGTACACCTCGGGATGCCCGAAGAACCAGAACAGATGCTGCCAGGTCAAAGCCCCGCCCTGAGCCGCGTCGAACACGTGCGAGCCGAACTTCCGGTCGGACTCAAGCACCAGCAGCGCGGCGGCCAGCACCGGGAACGCCAGCAGCACCAAGATGCTGGTCAGCAGCACGTTCCACGTGAAGATCGGCATCCGGAACATCGTCATTCCCGGCGCCCGCATCCCCACGATGGTGGTCACGAAGTTCACACCGCTCAAGATGGTGCCGAGCCCCGACAGCACCAGCCCCATGATCCAAAGGTCGCCGCCGACTCCGGGCGATCGGATCGCGTCGCTGAGCGGCGTATAGGCCGTCCAGCCGAAGCTCGCCGCCCCGCCGGGGGTGAAGAACGACATCATCACTATCGACCCGCCGAACAGGAACATCCAGTAACTCATCATGTTCAGGCGGGGGAACGCCACGTCCGGGGAGCCGATCTGCAGAGGCATGATCACATTCGTGAACCCGACGAACAGCGGCGTGGCGAACAGCAGCAGCATGATCGTGCCGTGAATCGTGAACAGCTGGTTGTACTGTTCACGACTGACGAGATCCAGACCCGGAGTGGCCAGCTCTCCCCGGATCACCATGGCCATCAGACCGGCCAGCAAGAAGAACACAAATGACGTGATCAAGTACAGGTACCCGATCACCTTGTGGTCCGTCGTCGTCAGCCACGAAACCAGCACCGACCCGCGAGAACGCGGCCGGGCGACCGGCGCCTGGGGCAACGGGCGGCCAAGCAAGACCATAGAGGCTCCCTGTAATAGCAGGTCCGTCCCACTATTCTGCGTACGCGTGTTACGGGGCAAGTCCTGTTCAGGATCAGGTTATGACAGGGCTAGCGTGGGGGTGTGGAACGGGTCCTGGTAAGCGCGTGTCTGCTGGGCCGGCCGGTGCGCTACGACGGCGGCTCGAAACCGCGCGCCGATCGGATCTTGCTGCGCTGGCGGGCCGAAGGCCGGCTGGTCTCGTGCTGCCCCGAGGTCGAGGGCGGCCTGCCCGTACCCCGCCCGCCCGCGGAAATCGCGCCGGCGAAGCGCCTGAAGGTATGCGCCATCGACGGTAAGGACGTCACCGACCCCTTCGTCCGCGGCGCGGAGGCCGCGCTCGCGACCGCCCGCCGGCACGACATCAAGATGGCCGTCCTGAAAGACGACAGTCCCTCCTGTGGCAGCACGCGGATCTACGACGGGACGTTCACCGGCCGCTCCGTGGCCGGCTCGGGCGTGACGACTCGGCTCCTCCAGCGACATGGCATCCGCGTCTTCAGCGAGCACGCCCTCGACGAGGCGGCCGCCTACCTCACCGCCCTGGAAGACCCGGACCACCACGACCGGTGAACCCGCCGTTGCTCAGCACCCGGGAATCGCGTCGCCGCCGCCCGGCTCCGAGCGGTCACACCACGCACCCCCCGAAGGCGAAAAAGAAAAAAGAAGAGGCGGTGTGGTCGCCTCTTCTTTCTTTCTGAGCGTGGGTTGTGTGTCCGGCGGTGTCCTACTCTCCCGCGCACTCGCGTGCGGAGTACCATCGGCGCTGGCGGGCTTAACTTCCGGGTTCGGTATGGGTCCGGGTGTTTCCCCGCCGCTGTGACCACCGGCACACACGCCACATCATTTGACGTGTCTTTGTGTGTCACGTCGTGTGGTTGCCCTTTATGTAGCTGTGTGTATATGTAGTTGTGCAGCTTGTGCAGCTGTGTTGCCGTGTCGCGTCCCTGCCCCCTTTGCCCTTTGCCGTTTTGGGTGGTGGGGGGGTTGGGGGTTTGTTTTTCGGGTTTTGTATAGTGGCCGCGAGCAAGTTGGGGTTTGTGTTGGTGTTGGTTAAGTCGTTCGGCGGGTTAGTGCCAGTCAACTAAGCCGATTACTCGGTGTGCATGTCTGGTCTATCTACCCAGTGGTCTGCTGGGTGCCTTATCCCCCTAGGGGGTGGGAGGCCTCATCTTGGGGTGGGTTTCCCGCTTAGATGCTTTCAGCGGTTATCCCGTCCGAACGTGGCTAACCAGCCGTGCCCCTGGCGGGACAACTGGCACACCAGAGGTTCGTCCGTCCCGGTCCTCTCGTACTAGGGACAGC
>CALAED010000635.1 GCA_937891035.1 uncultured Thermomonosporaceae bacterium
GGCGTGCCGAGCCCGGACGGCGGCAGCGTGGTGTGCACCAACGGCGCCTTGCACAGCGAGGTGTTGCGCACGCTGGGCGGCGGCCAACTCGCCCTGCGCGTCTAGGACGCGTCTCAACGCTCTGCGGGCGGCCGAGCCGGCGGCCTCCCCGGCCCTTCGCGTTTACTCATTCGCGATATATCGTGGAACCTCGGTCAGGTGATGTGCGTTCCCCTAATGTCGATCCCCGCGGTTGGAGGCGGTTGCATATGTCCAGAGGGACCATGTACGTCATTGGTGGCGTAGCCGTCGCCATTCTTCTCTATGTGATGCTTCCGGGCTGGCTGTTCACCCTGGCGGTGCTCGGCCTCATCGCGGTCCCGGTGGTGGGTTATTTCATGCTCGACCCCTCCCAGCGCCGCAAGCTCAGGAGTCAGTCCCGCAAGCGGCTGGGCTGAGCCGGTGGGTGCCCGGCCACGCGGCCGGCGCCTCGCCAGGCTCAGTCGGACAGGCTGGTTTTGATCAAATCGAACGCGGCCTCGGGCAGAGTCGCGTAGATCGGGATCAGCCTGTCCATACCAGTCATCCGGAAGATCTTTTCCACTCTACCGTGCAGCCCGGCGATGGCCAGCGTGACGCCCTGACCGACCGCGTGCTTCCTGGCCGCCGCCGCGACGTTCACCCCGGCGGAGTCGCAAAAGGAGATGTCGGTCAGATCGACGACGAGTGGCCGCCGATCCTCGGCGATGAGCGCGAAGATCTGATCGCGCAGCGTCGGGGCGGTATGCATGTCGATCTCACCGGCCAGCGCGAGGACGCGGTAGTCGAGGTGCCGCACCACAGTGGTCGTGAGATCTTCGTCGACCATGTCCTGCCTCCTCGAACCCGCTTGTCCCCCGTTCGACCCGGTCATCCAATAACGCCATAGCGTGGCACGGCCACTTACTGTTGCCAACCCCGATCCGCAGATCAGATCGATTGTGGAGTCCCCGGCTCCCGATCCGCCGCGGGCATCGGCACGGCCCCGACCACGGGTAGCCGTACGGGCTCGACGGCTTCGACCGCGTCGTAGTCATCGCCCACGGCGTCGGCGACCACAACCGTCGGACGCGACGTCGTCCGTGTCGAACGAATTTCTCCGCTCAAGGGACGTGAGCGAACGGTGACGCGGCACAGCGGGTAACCGCGGCCGGCTCAGTGGCCGCGGAACGCCTCTTCCAGCCACCACGCGGGCCGCGTCGTCGTCACCTTGGCGTGGATCAGCAGCGGCCGGTCGCGTGGGCCGGCCAGCCACTCGGACGCGGCCGCGACGTCTTCGCGCCGCCGTACGGTGATCGCCGCGCAGCCGAAGCCGCGGCCGATCTCCGCGATGCCGGCCGGCGGGAACACGACGGTCTCAAGCGGATGCCCGCCAGGCCCGAAGTGGTGCACCTCGGCGCCGTAAGCCTCGTCGTCGTATACCACGATCAGCAGCCCGAGCCCGAGCCGTACCGCGGTCTCCAACTCGGCGACGCCCATCAAGGCGCCGCCGTCGCCGAGCGCGGCGACGGTGAGCCGGTCGGGGCGCGCGACCGCGGCCCCGATGGCGGTGGCCAAGCCGAGCCCGATCGACTGGAACGCCTGGGTGAAGACGAGACCGTCGGCGTCCGGCACGCTCAGGTACATGGCGGGATAACCCATGAAATTGCCGGAGTCGACGGCGACGGTGCGTTCGGCCGGCAGCAGCTCGTCCAGGGCGATCGACAGCGTGCGCGGGTCAACGCGCTCGCCGTCGGAGTCGTCCTCGTACGGCACGTCGCGCCAGCGCAGCTCGCGGGCCAGCCGGTCGGCGAGCGCGGCGGAGCGATACCCGGACGTGGAGAAGTCCCGCGCGGCCAGCTCGTCGGCCACCGCCGTCGCCGTCTCGGCCACGTCGCCCACGAGAGCGATGTCGACGGGCCGATGCGCGCCGAGCGCCACGCCGTCGAGATCCACTTGCGCGACCGTCGCCGCTGGGCCGACCAGGGTCCCGTGCCGCAACGTCCACATGTTGAGCGAGCAGCCCCAGCCGACCAGCAGGTCGGCGCCCCTGATCAGGTCGGCGGCGAGCGGCGAGGCGAACCCGCCGCTCACATCGAGGTCGAACGGGTCGCCGTGGAACAGCCCGCGGGCCACGGCCGAGGTGGCCAGCAGCGCGCCGGTTCGCTCGGCGAGCGCCCGCAGCGGCTCGCGCGCCGCCGCCAGCCGCGCGCCGCGACCGGCGAGGAAGACCGGCCGCCTGGCCGCGGCGAGCGCGTCGGCGAGCTGAGCGATCCCCTGCGGGGACGGCACCGGCGGCGCGGCGGCCGGCCACGGTGCGGGCGGCCGCGCGGGTTCACCGGTCGTGCTCGGCCGCGGGTCCGGGCAGGCGGCGGCCTGAACGTCCAGGGGCAGGCTGAGCAGCACGGTCCTGCGGTCGGCCACGGCCGTGCGATGGGCGCGACGCAGGTCGGCGAGTGCGCCGGCCGGAGAGTTGATCCGTTCTGAGACCGCCCCGACGGCACGCGCGAGCGCGGCCTGGTCGACGCGGAAGTTCGAGCGCACCGCGGCGGACCCGACGTCGGCCGCAAGCACCAGCAGCGGCGTCCGGCTCTTGGCCGCCTCGGTGATGCCGGTGAGGGCGTTGGTCAGGCCCGGCCCTTGATGCACCGAGAGCACGCCGACCGTGCCGCTGACTCGCGCGTAGGCGTCGGCCATGGTCGCCGCCCCGCCCTCGTGCCGGGCGGCGACGAACCTGGCGCCGTGTGCGACGAGCGCGTTCGTGACATGGAAGTTGCCGCTGCCGACCACACCGAACACCGTGTCGACACCGAGCCGGGCGAGCTCTGCTCCGACGGCTTCGGCGACCGTCATCGTCGTCACCGAGCTCCCCCACTCGATCGCCTGGGCGCTTTCCCGCACCCTCGTCCGGGCGCTCGTCCGGGCGCTCGTCCGGGCGCGGTGCTCGCCGTACGCATGGGGCCGGCGGCGCTCAGCGCTCGACCAGGGCCAGGACGCGAGTGGGGCTGCCCGAGCCGCCCACGATGGGCAGCGGCGCCGCGATCACCACCGCGCCCTGCGGTGGCAGCCGATCGAGGTTGCGCAGCTGGGTCAGGCCGTACTTGCCGGCGCCGAGGAGGAACGCGTGGCAGGGGAAGGGCGGATCGAAGCCGTGCGCGGCGCCGGCGTCGGTGCCCACCGTTTCCACGCCGACACCGATCAGCGGTGTCTCGGTGGCCAGCCAGCGCGCGCATTCGGACGAGATCCCGGGCGTGTGCGAGCCGGTCTCGTCGGCGTTGAGGAAGTCGTTCTCATCGTCGGAGCGGGCGTCCCAGCCGGTGCGGTAGAGCAGCCAGCCGCCCTCCGGCAGCGCGCCGTGGGTCTTCGTCCACTCCTGCACGTGGTCGACCTGCAGCAGGAAGTCGGGGTCGGCGGCGGCCATCGTGGTCGCGTCGAGCACCACGGCCGGCGCGACCAGCCGCTGCGGCGCGACCTGCGAGACGTCGTCGCCGTTCCGGCCGGTCACCCAGTGGATCGGCGCGTCGAAGTGGGTGCCGGTGTGCTCGCCGGTGACGATGTCGTTCCAGTACCAGGCGGGCCCGCGCTCGTCATAGCGGCTGAGCTCGCGCAGCGAGAAATGAACGGTGTTGGCGAATGGTTCCGGCAGGCGCAGCACCGGCGTCTGCTGCGACAACGGAGCGGTCAGGTCGACCACCTCGACCGATCCCGTGGCGACCGCGGTGACCAGCTGAGCGAGCAGGGACATCGTTCCTCCGGTCCCCCCCGAATATCAAATCCCCATTATCCCGGTAATGCGGACTTGAACCTATCGCTCAGCGGGGCATCCATGGAAGACGGCACCCGGCCGCGTCGGAGGCGGGCGGCGACGCGGCCGGGTGCCGGTGGCCGGCATTACTCGGTGCCGTGCTTGTCCTCGTCAGGAACAGGCGATGTTCGTCGCGCCGGGACTTGATGCGCCGTTGGCGGTGAACCCGATCGTCACCGAGGCGTTCGGCGCGAGGCTGGGAGCGTGGCTCGGCGCCTGCGCGGTGAACGTCGTGCCGCTTTGGGTCACCGTGGCGTTCCACCCGTTGCTCAGCGTCACCCCCGACGGCATCGACCAGGTGACTCTCCAGTTGTTCCAGGTCGAGGTGCCGCTGTTGGTGACCGTGAGGCCGGCCTGGAAGCCGCCCTGCCACGCATTGGTGAGGGCGTAGGACGACGAGCACCGGACGGTGCCGGTCGGCGGGCTCGGCGAGGTGGGCGGGGTCGTCGGGGTCGTCGGTGGGTTCGAGCCGACCGGGGGGATCAGGAACGGCCCGAGGATGTTCATCTTGTTCTGGTTGACGGTGACCCAGTCGTCCTGGACGATGCCGCCGGTGTCGCCGGAGTTGGGGTTCCACGCCCAGTAGGTGAACGACATGCCGTTCGCACCGGTGCCCAGGTAGTTCATCAGAGTGGTCAGCCACTGGGTGTCGAGCGGGTTGGCCAGCGTGCTGCCGAACTCGCCGAGCATGATCGGGGCGGTGTTGTTCTTGAACAGGTAGCCCCAGAAGTGGTCCCAGACGGCGGGCAGATTGTTCGGGAAGTTCGGGTCGCGGAACCACGGCTGCCGGTCGAAGACGGAGATGCCGTAGTCGTGCGGCGCGTACACGAGCCGGTTGGCCACGTTGAGCTGCACGGGGAACTGCGCCGCCGCGGCGAGGTTGCCGCCCCACCAGTCACAGGTCAGCGGGTCGTCGGGGATGTTGTCGAAGGAGTTCGGGGTGCCGCCGGACGGGCAGCTGACGCCCTCGACGAAGATCAGCCAGTTGGAGTTGACGGCCAGCACGGCGTTGCCGATCCGCTGGGCGGCCAGCCGCCAGTCGCGGGCGGTGACGCCGCAGCCCCAGCACGCGCCGGTGCCGTTGGGGTCGGTGCCCTCGGCGTGCGGCTCGTTGAACAGGTCGGCGCCGATGACGGTCGTGTTGCCCGCGTACCGCTGAGCGAGCATCTGCCAGTCGGCGATCATGCTCGCCTCGGAGACGGTCGAGGTGTACCACAGGGGTGTCTGCCCGGCCGCGGTCGGGCGGTGCCGGTCGAGGATGATCCGCATCCCCTTCTGCCCGGCGTACGCGATCACCTTGTCCAGGATCTGCAGCGGTGAGTTCCCCACCAGGTCCGGGTTGGTGAAGTCGTTGATGCCCGTTGCCTGGGCGCCCGACCGGAGAGAGTCGCCGGTGTACGGGACCCGGATCGTGTTGTAGCCCAGCCGGGCCATGTGATCGACCATCGACTTCCACGGCACCTGGGACCACAGGCCGTGGAACGTGTGGTTGTCGGTCTCCATGCCGAACCAGTTGATCCCGGTGATCCGCACCGTGGCGCCGGTGCTGTCGATGATCTTGTTGCCGTTGGTGCGCAGGAAGCCGG
>CALAED010000636.1 GCA_937891035.1 uncultured Thermomonosporaceae bacterium
ACGACGCCCACCCGGCGCCGGCGGGCCGGCCGGCGGGGGGCGGCGCGGAGCAACGGGGGTCCGGGCGCGCTCCTGCGGTTCACCGACGGCGCCACCAACCTCGCGATCAAGGAACCGGGGCGATTCTTCGCCCTCACCCTCGACACCTTCCGTGCCACGTTCAAATGGCCGTTCCAGTGGCGCGAGTTCATCCAGCAGGCCTGGTTCATCGTGAGCGTGACCGTGGTGCCGACCGCGCTGGTCGCGATCCCGTTCGGGGCCGTGCTCTCGCTCCAGGTCGGCGGACTCATCCGGCAGCTGGGCGCCCAGTCCTTCACCGGATCCACCGCCGTGGTCGCGATCGTCCGCGAGGCGGCGCCGATCGTCACCGCGCTGCTCATCGCCGGTGCGGCGGGCTCGGCGATGTGCGCCGACCTCGGCGCCCGTAAGATCCGCGAGGAGATCGACGCGATGGAGGTGCTCGGCATCAACCCGCTGCACCGGCTCGTCGTGCCGCGCATGCTCGCCTGCGCGTTCATCGCCTTGTTCCTGAACGGCCTGGTCTCGGTCGTCGGCATCGCCGGCGGATACGTGTTCAATGTGATGCTCCAGGGCGGCACCCCCGGCGCCTACCTGGCCTCCTTCAACGGCCTTGCCCAGCTGCCCGATCTCTACCAGGCCGAGATCAAGGCCTTCTGCTTCGGGATCACGGCGGGGCTCGTCGCCGCGTACAAGGGGCTCGGCGCGAAGGGCGGACCCAAAGGTGTGGGCGACGCGGTCAACCAGACCGTCGTCATCACCTTCATGCTCTTGTTCCTCGAGAACTTCCTGCTCAGCACGCTGTACTTCCAGTTCGTCCCGCAGAAGGGGATGTGATCGGCATGAGCGCGCGCCGAAGCACCCTGCGGGCGGCGAGCCGGGCCGCCTCCGCGCCGCTGGACCGGTTGGACGATTTCGGCCACCAGATCTCCTTTTACGCGCGTACGTTCGCGTGGGTCGGCCGGGCCGTGCCGCGCTATCGCACCGAGGTCATGCGGCTGCTGGCCGAGGTCAGCCTCGGCACCGGCGGCCTGGCCGTCATCGGCGGCAGCGCGATGATCGTCGCCTTCATGACGTTCTTCACCGGCACCGAGGTGGGCCTGCAGGGCTACAACGCGCTCAACCAGATCGGCTCGGCGGCCTACACCGGTTTCGTCTCCTCTTACTTCAACACGCGCGAGCTGGCGCCGCTGGTCAGCGCGCTGGCGCTGTCCGCCACGGTCGGGTGCGGCTTCACCGCCCAGCTCGGGGCGATGCGGATCAGCGACGAGATCGACGCCCTCGAGGTCATGGCCGTGCCGTCGCTGCCCTTTTTGGTGACGACCCGGCTCGTCGCCGGGCTGCTCGCGGTCATCCCGCTGTACGTGATCGGGCTGCTGGCGTCGTACGGCGCGACCCGGACGATCGTCACGGTCTTCTTCGAACAGTCAGCCGGCACCTATGACCACTACTTCGGGTTGTTCTTGCCCCCCTACGACATCTTGTGGTCGTTCGGCAAGGTCCTGATCTTCGCGACGATGGTCATGCTGATCCACTGCTACTACGGCTACCACGCGAGCGGCGGGCCGGCCGGCGTCGGCGTCGCGGTCGGCCGGGCGGTGCGGACCAGCATCGTGGTCGTCAACATCGCGGACCTCATGCTCGGGCTGGCCATCTGGGGCGCCACCACGACCGTACGGATCGCGGGGTGAGCGGCATGACCGGTGGGACCAGCATGGCCGGCGGGGCCGGACCGACCAGGCGCCGGCCCGGGTTCCGGCTTGGGCCGCGCGTGCGCTTCCGGCTCTATGGCGTGATCTTCTTGCTCGTCGTCGGGCTGCTGCTCGCGCTCACGGTGGCGCTCTACCAGAAGCGGTTCACCCCCGTCGTGCACGTGACGCTGCACAGCGACCGCGCGGGGCTGCAACTGCTGCCGCGCTCGGACGTCAAGGTGCGCGGACTGATCGTCGGCGAGGTGCGGACCATCCGGGCGACCGGCGCCGGCGCGTCGCTCGGCCTTGCGATCAACAAGGACAAGGCGCCGCTGATCCCCGGCAACGTCTCGGCGCGGCTGCTGCCCAAGACGCTGTTCGGCGAGAAGTACGTCGACCTCGTGCTGCCCCAGCGGCCCGGCCCCATCATCCACGAGGGCGCCGTGATCGCCCAGGACCGGTCGCAGACCGCCATCGAGATCGACAAGGTGCTCGACGACCTGCTCCCGCTGCTGCAGGCGGTCAAACCGGAAAAGCTCAACGCGACGCTCAACGCGCTGGCCACCGCACTGCAGGGCCGCGGCGATCAGATCGGCCGCGACGCCGAACAGCTGGACGCGCTACTGCGCAAGTACAACCCCAAGCTGCCGACGATCGTGCACGATCTCGACGCGCTGGCCGACGTCTCCGACGTCTACAGCGCGGCCGCGCCCGACCTGCTCCAGGTGCTGCGGAATCTCAACGTGACCAACGCGACCGTTGTCGCCAAGCAGGGCGCGATCGAAGAGCTGATCCCCGCGGTCACCGGCCTGGCCGACCGGGGCAGGCGGTTCGTCGACGCGAACGCCCCCAAGCTGGTCGGGGTCAACATCGCCACCCGGCCGGCCCTGGAGTTGCTCGCGACCTACTCGCCCGAGTTCCCCTGTGTGTTCAAGGGCCTCGTCGCCCTGCGGCCACGTATCGAGGAGGCGGTGGGCGGCGCGAACCCCAACGTCAACATCACCCTCGAGATCGTCAAGCCGCGCCCGCCGTACAAGAACCCCCTCGACCTGCCGGAGCTGAAGGACTTCCGTGGCCCGCGGTGTTATGGCCTGCCCAACCCCCCGGTGCCCTTCCCCGAGTTCACGGTGCTCGACGGCACCCAAGACGACGTGTGGTGGCGTGGCCGCGGGATGTCCGGGGTGTTCGTCCAGCCGGGCATGAGTGACGAGCAGTCGATCAAGGGCCTGATCGGCCCGCTGACCCGCACCCCGGCCGGCCAGGTCTCCGACTCGTCCGTCCTGCTGTGGGATCCGCTTTTCCAGGGATCGGTGGTGACGATGCGATGACGAAGGGCGCGAGGCGAGCGAGGAGGGGAGCGCGACCATGAGCTTGGAGCGGCGAGCCGACGAGCGAGTGGAGTGGCCGGCCGTTTCCGCGCGGAGCGCCTT
>CALAED010000637.1 GCA_937891035.1 uncultured Thermomonosporaceae bacterium
GTGATCGTTCGCCCCGACACCTAGCGTGGTGAGGTCGATCAGCACGCCGCGCCGCCACAGGACCGGATGCTCGTTGCCGTCCCCCGCCTGCGACATGCCGAGGATCTGACCGTGGTCGTTGATCGACTTCAGCTGGGTGTACGCGCCGCCCAGCGTGCCGACATCGGTGGCCGTCCAGGGCCTGGGCCGCCAGAGGATGCCGCGTTCGCGTTGGGTGTCCGAGAACATCCAGCCGATGACCCAGCCGCGTGCGTTGATGGCATAGGTGTTGCTGCGGTCGAACGGTCCGGCGCCGAGGTCGGTGACCTTGCCGGCATGCCAGACCATGGCATGGAAACCTCCGGTGCCGTGGACGCGCCCGCCCGCGACCTGACCCTTGTCGTTGATGTCGGACACGCTGTTCAGCGGCAACTCGCGCATGCGGCCCCTCGACCACAGGAACGGGACATACCGGCCGTCGGCGGTGTCGCTCATGCCGACGACGTCGCCGCGGTCGTTGATGGCCCTGGGAGAGCTGAAGGCGCCGCCGAGCGTGCCCAGTTCGATCAACTTGCCTGCGCGCCACAGGTACGTCCCGTTACGGTCGTCGCGGGTGCCGACGATCTGGCCCTTGTTGTTGATGTCCATCGGCCGGAATAGCCCGAGATCGGTCATCTTCCCGGCGCGCCACAGGAAACCGTGGAACGTGAAATCGTCCGCCAGGGCACTGCCGCCAACCACCGCGCCGCGGTCGTTCATCGCCGTGGCGTAGCTGATGCGGCCGCCCAACGTCCCCAGGTCGACGAGACGATATCCCCGGACCGCTCCCGTGATCGATCCCTCGGCCGCGCTACCGGCTCCCGCGCCGGCCACCGGGCTCGCCGCCGCTAGCACGAGGGCGAGCGCGGCCACCACCAACATCGGGGTTCTCCCGATCGAAATCCGTGGCATCTCAACGTCTCCTTGATGAGCGCGCGGCCGCACTTCGGGTGCACTCAGAACCAGGAGCGGGGTGCCAAAGATCGACCTGGAGCGATCGTTCGCGGAGGGCAGCGACCGCTGTTGGACCCTTCGCACTGATATGACGCTTTACCCGGCCACACGGTTGTGGTCCGAAGTCCCGCCCGAATTGGCCCGAAGGTCCAGATGCGGACAACCGGCCCCCTCGCCGCCGCACCAAGTGCTTCGGGGCCGGTATAGCGCCGCGCGTACACCGCGCAGCGGCCGCGGGCCTCGGCGCGGCCGCCCGCGGCGAGGGTGTGGCCGGGGACGGCCGTTCGGACGGCCGGACTGGCCCTCCACGATGAGTTTTGCTGGGGTGTACGTACGGGACGTACACCTCACGTCACAGGGAGGGACCGCGCGGTGACAGACGACACCGACCTGCCCGGCCTCCAGTCGTCGCCAGAGATCGACACGACGGTGTCGCATTCGGCGCGGGTTTGGGACTACTGGCTGGGCGGCCGAGAGAACTACCCGGTCGACCGGGAGGTCGGTGATCGGATCGAACAGATGCTCCCGGACATCGTGGCGCAGGCGCGAGCCGACCGGATGTTCCTCAGCCGGGTGGTGCGCTTCTTGGCCGGCGAGGCGGGCATCCGGCAGTTTCTCGACATCGGCACCGGCCTGCCGACGGTGGACAACACCCACGAGGTGGCCCAGCGGGTGGCGCCGGCGTCCCGGATCGTCTACGTGGACAATGACCCGCTTGTGCTCGTGCACGCCCGCGCGTTGCTGACCAGTACGCCGGAGGGCGGCACCGACTACATCAACGGCGACCTGCATGATCCCGAGGGCATCTTGCGTGGCGCCGAACGCACCCTCGACCTCGATCAGCCGATCGGCATCACCATGCTCGGCGTGCTGTGGCACGTCGTGGACGACGATGAGGCCCATTCGATCATCGACCGGCTGGTGGACCGCATGGCGCCCGGGAGCTACCTCGCCATCGCGCATATGACGACTCAGATCACCGGGGAACGGATGGAAGCTGCCATCCGATATTGGAACCAGTTCGGCAAGCCGCCCGGCGTGGCCCGATCGCCCCAGGAGATCGCCTCGTTCTTCGACCGGCTGGAATTGGTCGAGCCCGGCGTTGTGTCGTGCACGCGGTGGCGCCCGGAGGCCACGCCCTTTGGTCTCCCCGATGAGATCGACCGCTTCTGCGGGCTCGGACGAAAACAATGACGACCGCGCCCGACACCCGGCTGCGAATTCGCATCGAAGGCTGCGGCGGCCCGGCCGACCCGGCTACGGTTAATAAATTCCTTCACATTTTCCAGTGCGACGGATGGTCGAGAGTGACAGGCTGCGGGCCCGATTGTTCCCGGTCGCCGGGCAGGAGGGCGAGATGAGCGCGGCCGCGGGTCGCGGACCGCACAGCGGTGTCCTGGCGACGCGCCGGACCGGGCCGATTCTGCCCCGCCTGGTGCTGGGCGAAATGCTGCGCCGGCTGCGCGAGGCCCAGGGCATCAGCGCGGGGGCGGCGGGGGAGGCGATCCGCGCCTCGGAATCAAAGATCAACCGCCTGGAATTGGGGCGGGTCGGGGTCAAACTGCGCGATGTCGCCGACCTGTGCACGTTGTACGGCGTCGTCGACCACGCCGAGCGGACGACATTGCTGGAATTGGCGCGGCAGACCAACCTGCCGGCCTGGTGGCAGCGCTATAGAGACGTGGTGCCGACCTGGTTCGAGACCTACTTGGGGCTGGAACAAGACGCCGACGTCATCCGGGGCTATGAGGTGCAGTTCGTGCCCGGATTACTGCAAACCGCCGCCTACGCGCGCGCCGTCATCGAACTGTCGCACGGAAGCGACGGTGAAGAGAAAATCGAGCGCCGGCTCACGGTGCGGATGCGGCGCCAGCAGATCCTGCACCGGCCCGGTCCGCCGCGCGTGTGGATGGTGATCGACGAGGCCGCGTTGCGCCGTCCGATCGGGGGCAGAGCCACGATGTTCGCCCAGCTGGAGCATCTGATCGACATCTGCGAGCTGCCGCATGTGACCATACAGGTGCTGCCGTTCAGGGTCGGCGGCCACGCCGCCGGGGGCGGGCCGATAAGCGTCTTGCGACTGCCCGCGCCGGAGCTGCCAGACGTGGTGTATCTCGAGCAGCTCGCCACCGCCGTCTACCCGGATAAGCCGAGCGAGCTGGAGTATTACCGGCACATCATGAATCGCCTGGCCGTTCAGGCCGAGCCGGCGTCGGCGGCCCCAGAGGTCCTGCGGCAGATCCTCAGCACGATTTGATCGTGACTTCGGCGTGACTTTATGTGGCTCGTGCGTGTCATGTGACGCAGAACGATCGGCGGCGGTGCGGCATCGTGTGATCAGCGTGGGTTGATAACCATGTCGCCGCAACCGGAGGTGCCCCTTTTCGGCCGCCGGCCGCGAAAGCATGGCCAATCGGCTCAGGCCAAAGGA
>CALAED010000638.1 GCA_937891035.1 uncultured Thermomonosporaceae bacterium
GCGGTGATTCGCGCCAGCGCATTGCTCGGCCTGCTGCCCGATTCCCCATCTGGCGAGCGGCGGCGGCTGAACGCCGCCGGGGAGGTCGTCGGCGCCTCGTAAGACGCCAACGACCATTTGACTATATTTTTAAATAGCGTTGTACTGGCAGATGTCCGTTCTCACCTGACTGGGATCTGCAATGAGCGAACAGACCGTCCAGAGCGTTCGTCTCACTTCCCTCTCACCTGGCGCCGGCTGTGCCTGCAAGCTTCCACTGGCTTCGCTCGAGAAGCTCGTCGATCATTTCGGGCCGATGCTCCAGCCCGCCGATCCGAACCTGCTCATCGGCCTCGCCGAGGGCGACGACGCCGCGGCTCTTCGAATTGACGACGAACGAGCGCTGATATTGACCACGGATTTCTTCACTCCCATCGTCGACGACCCGTACGACTGGGGACGCATAGCCGCTGCGAACGCGATGTCCGATGTGTACGCCATGGGCGGGCGTCCGCTGGTCGCGCTGAACTTGACCTGCTGGCCGGGCGAGGAGCTCCCGATCGACATGCTGGCGGAGGTGCTACGAGGGGCCACATCCGTCGCGAACTCGGCCGGATGCATGATCGTCGGAGGGCACACGATCAGCGACCCCGTGCCCAAGTATGGGTTGGCGGTCGTCGGCATCGCTCATCCCGACCGGCTGTTCGCCATCGACCGCGCCGTCCCCGGCCAGCAACTGTTCTTGACGAAACCGATCGGGACCGGCGTCGTCGCCACGGCGCTGAAGCGCGGCTCACCGCCGCCGGTAAGCGTGCGGGCCGCGATTGAGAGCATGACTTCGCTCAACGCGGCGGCGAGTGAGGTCGCGCTGGCCGCGAACGTTCCGGCGGCGACCGATGTGACCGGGTTCGGTCTGCTCGGCCACCTGCACAGGATGCTGCGGGCCAGCGGATGCGGCGCGGAGGTTCACGCCGACCAGGTGCCCCTCCTGCCGTACGCACCCCAGCTCGTCACCGAGGGCTTCATCCCCGGCGGCACCCGGTCGAACATGTCGTACCTGGCCGATGCCGTCGACGTCGACGCCGGGGTGAGCGTCGAGGTGAGGACGTTGCTGCACGACGCCCAGACATCAGGCGGGCTCTTGCTCGCGGCGCCGGATGGCGCGGACGCCGGGGATCTGCTCGGGACCCTGCGCCGGCGCGGTCTGGACGCCGCGCACATCGGCACCGTCACCGCCGCTCCGGCGGGCCGGATCGAGGTTCGGGGAGCCCAGTCGTGATGCCCGCCCAAGGGACGCCCAAAGGGAGGCCGGCGGAAGGGATGCCCTCGGAAGGCAGGTCGTGATGAACAACGATTCACGTCGTGGGCTGCCAAAGGTGGACGTACTGTTGGAGCATCCGCGGCTCGTCGAGCAGCGTGCCGCGTGGGGACGGCCGGTGGTCGTGGCGGCCCCCCCGCCGGGTGCTCGATTACGCGCGGCAGGATGCCGGCGACGGCCACCGTCCACCCCACCTTGACGAACTCGCCGAAACCGTCACCAACGCCGTTGACGCGCTCACGGGCGGACGGATGTGTGCCGTCATCAACGCCACCGGGGTGGTCCTGCACACCAACCTCGGGCGGGCGCCGCTGTCCCGTTCGGCGATCGAGGCCGTCAACGCCGCGGCCGGCTACTCCACCATCGAATTCGACCTGCGGACCGGCAGACGGGGCAAGCGCGGCACCACGGCCAAGTCGTTGCTGTGCGAGCTCACCGGGGCGCCGGCGGCGCTCGCGGTCAACAACGCCGCGGCCGCTTTGCTGCTCGCGCTCGCCACGCTCGCCCGGGGGCGAGAGGTCGTGGTCTCGCGGGGAGAGCTGATCGAGATCGGCGGCGAGTTCCGCATCCCCGCCATCATGGAGGCGGCCGGGGTCAAGCTCGTCGAGGTCGGCACCACAAACCGAACACACTTGTCCGACTACGCCGACGCGATCAACGAGCGGACGGCGATGCTCATGGTCGTGCACCCTTCCAATTACCGTATTGAAGGGTTCACCGCACGTCCGCAGCTATCCGCCGTGGTGAAGCTGGCCAAAAGCCACCGCCTCCTGATGCTGCACGATCTGGGCTCCGGGCTGCTTGACGGCGCATTGGGGAACGAGCCGACCCTCAAGGCCAGCTTGCGCGAGGACGTCGACCTCGCCGTGTTCTCCGGCGACAAGCTGTTCGGCGGTCCACAGGCCGGCTTGATCGTTGGACGGGCGGACCTCGTGGCGCGGCTGGCCCGTAACCCGGTCGCCCGGGCCGTACGCATCGACAAGCTCACCCTTGCCGCACTCGAGGCCACGTTGATGTCACATTTGGCCGACCGGCTTGATGATCTCCCGGTCTGGCGTGCGCTCAGGCTCACCCCGGAAGACATCAGGCCGCGTGCCGATCGGTTGCGCGCGGCTCTCGGCGGCGCCGCCTCACTGCGCCCCGGCGTCAGCGTCGTCGGCGGCGGCAGCCTGCCGGGTGAAGGGCTACCGAGCGTCCTCGTCGACATCGATCCACGACCGGCGAGTGAGGTGACGGTGCTCGCCAGGCTGCGCGCCGCGAGTCCGCCGGTGATCGCGAGAACCGAGCGCGGACGCGTGGTCGTCGACCTCCGGACCGTACCGCCGGACCAGGACGGCCTGCTCGCTCGGATTCTCCGTGGCGCGCTGCCCGCGGCCGCCCGAACGACTGAGTGATCAGGAGCGCGCATGCATGTCGTAGCCACCGCAGGACACGTCGATCACGGTAAGTCGACGCTGGTGCGCGCGCTGACCGGCACAGAGCCGGACCGGTGGGCCGAGGAACAGCGACGTGGCATGACGATCGACCTCGGCTACGCATGGGCGAGGCTGCCGGCAGGGGACTGGCTGGCGTTCGTCGACGTCCCCGGCCACGAGCGGTTCGTGACCAACATGCTCGCCGGGGTCGGGCCGGCCCCCGCGGTGATGATGGTGGTCGCGGCCGACGAAGGATGGATGCCGCAGTCGGCCGAGCACTTGGCCGCGATCGACGCGCTCGGCGTACGGCACGGCCTGCTGGTGGTGACCCGCTGCGACCGGGCCGATCCGGCCGCGACGGTGCGCCAGGCCGCCAAGGAGATCGCGGCGACCAGCCTCGGCGAGGTCGAGACGGTGACGGCCAGCGGGGCGACCGGCGACGGCATCGACGAGCTGCGTGCCGCGCTGGACAGGCTCGTCGCCCGGCTGCCGGCCGTGGACACCGAGGGGCCGGTCCGGCTCTGGATCGACCGGGGCTTCACCATGAAAGGTAGCGGGACCATCGTCACGGGGACGCTGCCGGCGGGCACGATCAAGGTCGGAGATGAGCTGGCGCTGGCGCCGACGGGCGAGCGGCTCCGCGTGCGCGGGCTGGAGTCGCTCAAGCAGCGCGTCGACCGGGTACCCGCCGTCGCCCGGGTGGCGGTGAACCTCAGGGGTGTCGACCGGCACGATGTAAGGCGCGGTATGGCGCTGGTGACCCCGGACCGGTGGAGCGTCACGAGTCTTATCGACGTACGGGTGCGCGGGGCGACCGCACAGGAGTTGCCGCGAGAACCGATCCTTCACATCGGATCGGCGGCCACCGCGGTCCGGGTCCGGCCGCTCGGGCACGATATCGCGCGCCTCGCGCTGGCCGTCTCGCTCCCGCTGCACGTGGGTGATCGGGCGATACTGCGGGACCCCGGCTCGCGAAGCATCGCGGGGGCGACCGTACTCGACGTCCGGCCACCGCCGATCAATCGCCGCGGCGGCGCCGCGGCGGCCGCACGGGAGCTCGCCGGGTGGCCGCGGCGGCCGGACACCCAGGCCTTGCTCCGGCGGCACGGCCTGCTGCGCCGAACGGATCTCGTTGTCATGGGGTGCACGACTGATAGCGAGCCCGTGGCCGGCGACTGGCTCGCCGACCCGTCCCGCTGGGAATCGCTGCGGAACCGCCTGCCGGACGTCGTCGCCCGGTACGCCGCCGAGCATCCATTGGATCCGGCCCTGCCCGTCGACGTGGCGCGCCGGTTGCTGGCGCTGCCGGACCGGCGCCTGGTCGAGGCCTTGGTGCGCACGGTCGGGCCGCCGCTGCGGCTGGAGTCCGGACGGATCAGTCGCGGCCCATCGCCGGGCGAGGCGGAATCCGCCGTACCGGAACCCATCGCCGACGCCGTCCGGCTGCTGCGGCGGGAGCTCGCGGAGTCACCCTTCAAGGCACCCGAGGCGCACCACCTCGCCGAGTTGCGGTTGACGCCGAAGGCGGTGGCGGCCGCGGTGCGGGCCGGGGCCTTGGTCCGCGTCGGCGACGGGATCGTCTTGCTGCCCGACGCGGAGCCCGCCGCCGTGCGGATTCTCCGGCGGCTTCCGCAGCCCTTCACCGCCAGTGAAGCCAGGCGGGCGCTCGATACCACGCGGCGCGTCGCGATCCCTTTGCTCGAATATCTCGATCGGCAGGGTCATACCGTTCGCGTGGACGCCAACCGGCGTCGAATGAGGACGGCCGGCGACTGACCCACCGGCCTATCCTGCCAATCCAGGCTATCCGATCTAGCCGGCCTATCTGGAATACGCCTCCCGGGCCGGCGTCCGGCAATTAAGTATTTGCCCGGGCGCGGCGTGTACCGCGTGCGTGGTGGCGGTGCTCGGGTGCCCGATCACGTTGATCGTCGATCACAAAAAAAAGGACGAAATCCTGCGCCTGCCCGCTACCGCGGAACACCGATATGGGTTATCATCTTAATTGGAGGTGTTTAGGTGTCTGGTGGCCCTCTCGGTCTATAAAACCGATGGGCGGTGTTCTGCATCGCCGGCGGGTTCGATTCCCGTTCGCCTCCGCCAATAGTCGCGGCCGCGACATGCCGATCATCGGCTCTCGCGATGCCGCCTGTGAGCCCTCTGCGCCATGCCTGTCTCCCTGCTGAGGACGGTACTCCTTTAGGAGTATCCGGTGCGCCTTTAGTGGTATGCGGGCTCCTCGAAGGTGCCGTCGAAGCGATGCTGGTGAGTGCCGTCTTCGCCTTGACTATATATTTTTAAAGCTATCTAATGGTAGGTGAGGCTGAAAGTCGACTGAGGAGTTCCCTTGGCACTCTCATCACGTCGGACCAGTGGCATCATCGGCCACCTCGGTGGTGCCACTGCCCGCGGTCCGCCGGGTCCGTATGAATAAACCAAGTCGTACGCTCCGCTCGTACTCCGGCAACTCCGAGAAGTTGCTCAGAGACGGCTTCTGATCCGAGACCAACCATGCGTTGGGAGCAGATATGACAATTGCGGAGAGTCCGCTGTCCGCGCTACCCCGTGACCTGCATTCGCTGCTCACGGAGTACCGCCAGACAATCCTGCCTACGGCCCAAGCTTATTTGGGATCGAAAGTCTCGGCCAACCAATTGCGCGGGCAATGGAAGCCGTACTACTTCGGCTCGTTCCACAGCTACGCCATCACCGTGGAGCGCGCCTGGCGAGAGGCAACCGGCACGGATGGCAGCCTCGAGTCCGGCGCACCATGGGCCGACCCCGTCTACGAGGTCCCGCTCAAACACTTCCCGGTATGCGTAGCGCACAACAATCTCGATCGGCTGGTCGAGGTGCTGGCCGCCGAATTGGGAGAGCAAACGGCCGACAAGGCAGAGATTCAGGAGCGGACCGGCGACCTCGCGCAGACGGTCGAGGCACTGGACAGCCTCATGGAGTCGCTGGCCGAGCAGCCGGCGACGCCCTGAGCGATCAGTGATCTCCACGGTAACCATTCGAAAGGTCAAATCGTGACTGAAGAACAGCCACGTCCCCCTACTGTTAAGGGTGACGAAAGATCCTGGGGTGGTGCGGGCAATCTCTACGCGATTCGCCCATTCACGCTCACCCCTGGCGCTCTGGAAACCTTCACGGTCCGTGAGCGTATTCACATGCGCATCAACGGACTCGGGGACGATATTGTCGATCTATTCGGCATGAACATCTTCCGTCGGCATGACCCGCAGGCCGCCGCGGGAGACCCGTTCGACTGGGCCAGCGCGACGATCACCGCGCAGTTTATGGCGCTCCAGGTGACTGGGCACAGCGACGTATTCGGCCAGGTCAGGGTCTCGAACACACCATGGAAGGTGGAAGGCGCCCGAGTCAAGCCGAGCCCACGTCCGAGAGACGGTGAAATACAACCGATCAAGGATTATACCACCATGCTTTACCCTCGGTTCGAGGTGGAGCAGCTGGGAACGACCGTCGACACCGGCAACACTGTTGTCAGATTGGAGTCGCGCGTAGCGATGGCGCCCCCGGTAGGGGACGTATCGCGCACGACACAGAGCTATGCGCTCTACGACGGCGATGGCCGTCAGGTCGGTGAGCTTCTCGCCGCCGATATCGAAATCGGTGCATTGCTGCACCACGTGCCCGTCACCAGCGCCAGAGTGCCCGCCGAGCTGGCCGAATTGCTCGCATAGGCACTCACACAGTAATGAGCGCGATGAATGACGTGCGCACAGCCGGGCCGGCCCGCGCCAATCTCAGCGCGGGCCGGCTCACGGCATATGGATTCAGCGTCGAGGCGAACATCGGTCACAACCCGATGCGATACCTGCTCGCTCGCCGCTTCACCGCAGGTCCCGGAAAGGGCGATGCGGTGACCGCTCTGTTCGTCTTGCGACCGGATGTCCTGCTCGGCACCTACGTCTGGATCGTTGAGGATCCCGCCGCCGGCAGTTGCTCGGTGCGGACGTATCTGCCGACCATGAAAGAGCCGATTTTGGTAATGGAACGGCTGCATTTCGACTGCCTGCCGCTCACCGAGGTCGGTTATCTCGATCTCATGGCCTGGCCCCATCCATCCCTCAACCGGGTCGGCCACGAGACCGATCCCTGCCTGTCCGTCGCCCATGAGGTGGCCAAACCCGATCGGGCGGCCAGGCTGCGGCGATATCGGGGGCCGGCCAGTGTGCCCGGACTGCACGTCACCGACGTGATCGCGGAGGAGCACGAAATGGTCGTCGCGAGGGTGATACATCGCGACGCCCGGCAAGTCCGCCGCTGGGAGATCGTCGAGCTCGGTGCCGCGTTCCAGGACAAGCTGCCACGGCGGATCCGCGTGTCCCGGCCGGAGACCGGACACCGGACCGACTTCCTCCGTACCAGTGATGCGATCCCGATCCCCGAAGCGGCATTCGAGGGGTCGCCCGAGGAACTGTGCGAGGCGATCGTGCGCCGGCTGCGCAGAGAATCGGTTGACCTCGGATGAGGGGAGAGCCGTTGCCGCCCGCCGTGCGCCTGGGCCAGGTTGCCGTCCGCCTCGGGCAGGTGGCGTTGTTCACGGCGGGCACCTTGGTGTGGATCGCGATGATCAGTGTGCTGTCTTCGCCCAGCGCCCGCGGTCACCGCGTCGCCGGCGCGGTGGCCCGGCTGGCCGAACGGCTGCGCGGCGCCTTTCTCAAGGGGGGCCAACTGCTCGGGACACGCGCCGACTTGATCGGACCGGCGCTGGCGGCCGCGCTCAGTCGACTGCACGATGATGTCGAGGCGATGAGCGGCGGCAACGCGCTCCGAGCCGCTGAAGAGGCGTTCGACCGGGTACCTCGGGAAGTCGCGGAAGCCGTGCGCCGGCCCCCGGTCGCCAGCGGCTCGATCGCCTGCGTCTATCGTGCGGAGCTAGATCATGGTGCGCTGGCGATCAAAATCCGCCGCCCCGGCATCGCACACAGGATCACCGCGGATATCGCCATCGCCCGGCTGCTGGCGAGAGTCCTCGGCCGGTTCGCCGTGTTCCGCCGGGTCCCGTTGGATGACATGGTCGAGCAGATCGGCGCATCCCTGATCGGCCAGCTGGATTTCGCCGCCGAGGCGGACAATCTCGCCCGGCTCCGCGACGACCTCGCCGACGTACCTGGCGTTGTTGTTCCCGCCGTCGTCCCCGAACTGTGCGGCGACGGTGTCATCGCGATGGAATTCGTCGAAGGACTGGATCGGACCGCGGTCGATCGACTGCCCTCGGCCACCCGAGAGACGGCCGTTGCCCGGCTCGTCGGCGCGGTTTACCACATGCTGTTCATGAGCGGCTTCATTCATGTGGACCTGCATCAGGGGAACGTCTACTTCAGGACGGACGGGACCGTCGTGATCCTGGACGCGGGCTTCGCCTTCCAGATGAGCGACATGGCCGCCACGAAATTCACGAGATTCTTCGCCGGAATGATCAGGGGAGACGGCGAGTCTTGTGCGGACATCCTGCTTTCGACGGTACGTGGCGCCGACGCCCACGCCGACGCCGGTGAGTTCCGCCAGGCCGTAGCCGATCTCGTGACGCGGAACGCGGGTGTGGTGGCGCGCGATTTCAGCCTCTCGTCGTTCTCCGTCGAGCTGTTCGATCTCCAGCGCCGGCACCGGCTCTTCGCCGAGCCGGAGTTCGTCTTCCCGCTGCTGTGTCTGCTCGCCTTGGAGGGGACGGTCAAGGCCCATCACCCGCTAATGGATTTTCAACTACAAGCCGCACCGCATGTGATGCACGGCCTGCTGCAGAGGGCCGAGTAGCTCGTGCGGGACCCCGAGCTCATGCGCGTCTATAAGGGATGTCCCGACGGGCATCCGCCGACGCGCCCGGCCCTTGACGGCAACCGGTCGGGGAGGAATATACTATATAACTATAAAGCATACACCTAAGGCAATGACCGACTCGAGTCAGGCGTCGATCGGCGCTGACGCGGACCTCATGAGCCTCATCATCGAGATGCGTGTGGCGCCCAGAGGAGATCATGATGCGGACTTGCCTGAGCGAGCGGGGACAAAAGTTTCTCGCCCTGGCGGACAAGGTGGCCCCGGCGTTTGCCGAGCGTGCCGCCCGGCACGATCACGACAACACATTTCCCTTCGAAAACTACGACGACCTCCGGGCGGCGGGATTTATGCGGTTGACGGTGCCCGAGGAGTTGGGCGGGCTTGGCGCCGATCTGGCCGACCTGCTGGTGGTACTGGAACGATTTGCCGCAGCCGATGGCTCCACCTCCCTCGCCTACGCCATGCATTCCTCGCCGGTGTGTTCGTGGGCGTACGCATGGCGCAGGTCGCAGGATCCGCAGCTGGCTTTTCCACTGCAAATGGCGGCCCAGGGCAAACTGGTGTTCGCGGTGATCCCCAGCGAGATCGGCACTTCCAACCTCTATCTGGACGCCAAGACCAAGGCCGAGCGGGTGGACGGCGGCTTCCGCATCAGCGGACGGAAGAATTTCGGCACGAACACCTCCGTGGCGACGCATTGCGCGACCACCGCGCGCTACGAGGACCCCGAGTACGGCCCACACCTGATCGGCCTCCTGGTCGACCTATCGAGCCCTGGCGTGTCGATCGAACCGACCTGGGACACGCTCGGCATGCGGGCCACCCAAAGTAACGACGTCGTCTTCGACAACCTCTTCGTCCCCGAGCAAAACCTCTACCACTCTGTTCCGGTCGGCCACTTGGACGCGAAGTTCCTTGAGCAGGTCTTCGCGCATGCGGCCCCCTGCTTCGGCGCCGTCTACACGGGCATCGCCGGCGGCGCGCTCAGCTGGGCGGTCGAGCAAATCCACCGCCGCGGGCTGACCCGCGACGCGCGGGTCCAAGACGCGATCGCCGAGGCCGAGACCCTGCGGGAGATCAACCGCAGCGTGCTGTATCGCCATGCGGACGAGGTGACGAGTCGGCGTTTGTTCGAACAGCTCGGCGTGCAGGAGGGCGTCGCCCGATGCGCCTTCGTCAAGAACGTCTGCACCAACAACGCGGCGACCATCATGCGCAGGCTGGTCGACGTGCTCGGCGGCTCGGCCTTCGTCCGCTCGCAGCCGTTCGAGAAGATGTGGCGCGACGTTCAGGCGGGGTTGATCATGCCGATCTCCAACCGCACCGGAAATGAGCTGATCGGCGCCAGCGCACTCGATGTCGAGGTGGTTCCGGCCGTCGGGGACCAACGGGACCGCCCCGCGCTTTCGACGCTGGGAAGCACATGGTGACGCGAGCCAAGGCAACGGCATGCGTACCCGCTTGGTAAGGGCACTCGCCGCCGCGAGCATGATCGTGCTCGCGGCGGCGAACCGTACCACCGCGACCGCGACCAGCGGCGATGACCTTTCCGGCCCGCTTCGGGTCGGCGTGATCCCCAACGTGTCGCCGGAGACGCAGCGTGCTCACTACGAGCCGTTGCGGCGATACCTGGCCGGTCGGCTGAAGACGAAGGTCTCGGGCGGCATTAAGGCATTAAGGAGATCATGATGCGCTTCCTCTTCGTCCTGCACGACTCTCCGTACGGCATCGAGCGCGTCTACAACGGCATCCGGTGGGCGCGATCGATGCTCGGCAACGGGGAGCACGAAGTGAAGATGTTCCTGTTCGGTGACGCCGTGGTCTCGGTCATGAGCGATCAGCGAACGCCCCAGGGCTACTACAACGTGGCCAAGATGATGCGTGTCCTGGTCGACCGAGGCGCCGAGGTGGGTAGCTGCGGCACCTGCATGGACGCCCGCGGCATCACCGAGGACATGATGGCCAAAGGCGTACACCGATCCTCGATGGCCGAGCTCGCGACCTGGACCACCTGGGCGGACAGGACCATCAACGTCTGACCGCCGCGCATGGCCCAGCAGGTCGTCCTACAGGTTTGTCCCAAGGGAGGAGGCCACCCGGTATGCCGAACACGGTTCTCGTTCTCGGCGGCGGAGTCGGCGGTCTGGTCGCCGCGTCCCGCGTCAGGGAGTTGCTCCCCGAACATGATCGAGTGCTCCTCGTCGACCGCGCCTTCGAGGGTGCGCTCGGGCTGTCGATGCTCTGGGTGCTGCGCGGCTGGCGCAATAGGGAGCAGGTGCGGGTCCGGCCCACCCCGACCGCACTGCGCGGAATCGACATGATCAAGGCGGAGATCGAGACGATTGACGTCGACCGCCGTCAGATCACCACCGAGGCCGGCGAACTGGCGTGGGACGCACTCGTCATCGCCCTGGGGGCGGCGATCGATGCGCAGGGCGTGCCCGGCCTGGATGACGCGTTCGCGAGCGGGACTGCCGGTGAGTTCTACACGCTCGCCGGAGCCGAGGCCCTCCACCATCGGCTGCGGGGCATCGATTCCGGCCGGCTGGCGATCCTTGTGGCCGGGGTTCCGTTCAAATGCCCGGCCGCCCCCTTCGAGGGCGCCCTCCTCGCGGCCGACCTCCTCCGTTCCCGTGGCGTACGGGACTCGGTACGCATCGATGCCTTCACGCCAGATCCGCTGCCGATGCCGGTGGCGGGGCCGGACGTGGGAACGGCCCTGGTCCAGATGCTCGAGGAACATGACATCGGCTTCCACCCGAACAAGAAGATCGAGCGAGTCGAGAACGGCGCCCTGCACTTCACCGATCACGATCGTGAGCCGTTCGATCTGTTGGCGGTCGTGCCGCCGCATCGGCCGCCGGCACCCCTCACCACGACCGGCCTCGGAACGGCCGGATGGATTCCCGTCGACGCCGCCACTCTCGCCACAGATGCCGAAGGAGTGTGGGCGATCGGTGACGTCACCGCGCTGACCTTGCCCAGTGGCAAGCCGTTGCCCAAGGCCGCGGTCTTCGCCGAGGGCGAGGCCGAGACCGTCGCGACCGGGGTGGCGCGTTACCTCGGCTACGACGTGCCCGAGGCGCGTTTCGCCGGGTACGGAGGATGCTACATCGAGATCGGGGGCCGCCAAGCCGCGAAAGGCGAGGGGGACTTCTTCGCCGAGCCCGCTCCGGCGGTAACGCTGTACGATCCGTCTACAAAGTTCCATGACGAGAAAGTCGCGCAAGAAGCCGACTGGCTCAACCGCTGGAACAAGTAACTATTTCGCGACATGGCCACCACTCATGTGGTGGCCGATCGGCCTGTCTAAACGCAATTATCGAGGCGCTTTGAAGATGTTGCGGATGCCCGGTATCGAAGGTAGTAGTCCTAGTATCTTTCGATACCCCGGGCTAACTAAAGTGGGGTGGCGGTACACCTTCGATAGTAGCGCGGCCAGGAGCGCCGTCCTACGCTGAAAATGACAGGTACATCATGGTGAAAGGAGTAACTCGTGGGACAACCGGTCGCATGGTTCGATATCACCGCCAAGGACTCCAAGAAATCGTACAAATTCTACGGCGAGTTGTTCGGCTGGAATATCCAGCACGACGATTCGATGAACTACGGCATGGTCGACACCGGATCAACTGAGGGCATCCCGGGCGGCATCGGCGAGGCGGGGGACGAAGGGACTCCGGGCATCGTGCTGTATGTCGCCGTCGACAATGCCGAGGACAGTATCAAGCAGGCCGAACGGCTGGGCGGCAAGAAAGAAGTACCGCCGTATGAGATCCCGGGCATTGGCACGATGGCGGTGTGCAAGGATCCGGACGGTAACCGAGTGGGGCTGTGGCAGCGCTGAGCGTCCGTCAAAGAACGCCAGAAAGCCTGCCGCGCTCCTAGCCCGCTGGCCGGGCGGAAGTTGGTCGTCGCTATTTTCGCCCGGCCGGTCTCGGTAACCCGGTAAAGGCGTCTCCTACTAAGGCCGAGCTGATGAAGAACATGCCTCCGGCCGGTCTCGAGCCGATAAGGTGCGCGATCACCGTCGAGGCCGGCCAAGAGCGTACGTTCACCACGTTCACCAGGAGAATTGGCAGCTGGTGGCCCATCGAGACCCGCGCGATCGAACCAGGCAAGGTCAAAGACGTCGTTGTTGAAGAGCACGCGGGCGGACGGGTCTACGAGCTACTGCAGGACGGCAGTGAATGCGACTGGGGCCATATTATTCGGTGGGAGCCGCCGAGCTTCTTCTCGCTCACTTGGGAGGTTCTGCCCGGCCCTGTCTTCTCGGTGGTGGAGCTGGACTTCAAGAGGCTCGGACCCGCGCGCACGCAAGTGGAGTTGACCCATCGTGGCTGGGAAAGTCTCGCTCCGGTGCTGCAAGAATACTATGCCCCGCACAAGGCGGCGTGGCCACATATAATCGGCCTTTTCGAAAATATCTTCTCGGCCGGTACCGGGGCGACGACGACGGATGAAGCGGATGAAGCGGCTGAGTGCCCGGGGCTGCCACCGCGGAGCGACGGCCAGCCCGATCCCCCCTGACGCTTTTGTTCGAGGAAGCCCAGGTGTTCTACAGTTTGCGGATGAAAAGCCGCGGCAGGTCGGCCACATCGCACCTGGCCCTGTTGACCGGTCCACGGCACAGGGCGGCGCTGGCGATGTTCTTGGTGATCGTATTGGGTCACTGGGCGGAACACGTCGTTCAGGCCATTCAGATCTACGCATTCGGTTGGCGGATACCGGACGCGCGGGGCATATTCGGTATGCCCTTTCCCTGGCTTGTCACCTCTGAGGTGATGCACTACGCGTACGCGCTGGTGATGCTGATCGGCCTGGTCGCCCTGCGCAACGGCTTCGTCGGCCGCTCGCGATTGTGGTGGAACGTGTCTTTGGGGATCCAGGCATGGCACCATGTTGAGCACTTGCTCTTGCTCACACAGGCGATGACCGGCCAATACCTGCTCGGTCGCACAGTGCCGACAAGCATCATTCAACTCTTCGTGCCACGGGTCGAGCTGCACCTGTTCTATAACGGCATGGTATTCGTGCCCATGGTCGTCGCGATGTACCTGCATTGGCGTCCCACGCGGCAGGAGCGCTCCCTGATGCTCTGCACCTGCGCCGGGTCCGGCTGACGGCTGACGGCTGAACGCGCAATCCCCGTGATCACGCATCCGTTCGGATGATTGCATGATCACGGGGATTGATCCGCGAGGAGCGGGTCGTGATTAGGCCGGGGAACCCGCCAGATCGCCGGTCGCGTCCAGGTCGAGACTCGGCTTGTCGGTGATCGAGAAGGTGAGCCTACCGGTGGCGGCGTCGACATCGACGATCGCCAGCTGCCCCGGGCCAAGGGTGCCGTGGAGGATCTGCTCGGAGAGCTCATCATCGATGTGCCGCTGGATGGTGCGGCGGAGCGGCCGAGCGCCGAGGACGGGGTCGAAGCCGAGCTCGGCGAGAAGCATCTTCGCCGACAGGGTGAGCTCGAGCCCCATGTCCCGGTGGCCGAGCCGCTCGTCGACCTTCGCGATCATGAGATCGACGACGGTGACGATCTCATCCAGGGTGAGCTGGTGGAACACGACGGTGTCGTCGACGCGGTTCAGGAACTCGGGACGGAAGTGCTGCTTGAGCTCCTCGTGCGTCTTGGCCCTCATCCGCTCGTAGTCGCCGGCCACGTCGCCGGTGCGGCTGAAGCCAACGGACAGGCCCTTGGAGATTTCCCTGGTGCCAAGGTTGGTCGTCATGATGATGACCGTGTTCTTGAAATCGACGACCCGGCCATGGGCGTCGGTGAGCCGGCCCTCGTCCAGCACCTGCAGCAGGGAGTTGAAGATGTCCGGGTGGGCCTTTTCGATCTCATCGAACAGAACGACGGAGAAAGGCTTGCGCCGTACCTTCTCGGTGAGTTGGCCGCCCTCGTCATAGCCGACGTAGCCGGGCGGGGAGCCGAACAGGCGGGAGGCCGAGTGCTTCTCCATGTACTCGCTCATGTCGAGCTGGATCAGCGCGTCCTCGTCGCCGAACAGGAACTCGGCGAGCGTCTTGGACAGCTCGGTCTTCCCGACGCCGGACGGGCCGGCGAAGATGAACGACCCGCTGGGGCGGTTGGGGTCCTTCAGGCCGGCGCGGGTGCGACGAATCGCACGGGACAACGCCTTGATGGCCGCGGTCTGGCCGATGACGCGCGTGCCGAGCTGCTCCTCCATGCGCAACAGCCTGGAGCTCTCGATCTCGGTGAGCCTCGAGACCGGAATGCCGCTGGCGCTCGCCAGCACCTCGGCTACCAGTTCTTCGGTCACCTCGAGCGTGGGGGAGTCCGCCGGCTTGACGCCGCGGCGGATCCGGAGCCGTGAGCCCGCCTCGTCGATCACGTCGATCGCCTTGTCCGGCAGGAACCGGTCCGAGATGTAGCGGTCGGCCAGCTCGGCGGCCGCGACCAGGGCGGCATCGGTGATCGAAACGTCGTGGTGCTCTTCGTAGCGGCCGCGCAGACCCTTGAGGATCTCGATGGTGTGCGCGAGCGATGGCTCGTCCACGATGACCGGCTGGAACCGGCGCTCGAGTGCCGGGTCCTTTTCGATGTACTTGCGGTACTCGTCCAGCGTGGTGGCGCCGATCGTTTGCAGCTCGCCCCGGGCGAGCATCGGCTTGAGAATGCTGGCGGCGTCCATCGCGCCTTCGGCGCCGCCCGTCCCGATCAGGATGTGCATCTCGTCGATGAACAACAGCACGTCGCCGCGGCCGGTGATCTCGGCGAGGATCTTCTTCAGCCGCTCCTCGAAGTCGCCGCGGTAACGTGAGCCCGCGACCAACGCCCCGAGGTCCAGCGAATACACCTGCTTGCCCTTGAGCGTCTCCGGAACGTCGCCGGCGACGATCTGCTGTGCCAGCCCTTCGACGACCGCGGTCTTGCCCACGCCGGGCTCGCCCACCAGGACCGGGTTGTTCTTGGTCCGCCGGGAGAGCAGCTGCATGACGCGCTCGATCTCCTTATCGCGGCCGATCACCGGGTCGAGGGCGCCCTGCCGGGCATCGTCGGTCAGGTTGCGCGCGAACTGGTCGAGCACCATGGAGGATGTGGCCGGCTGCGGAACCAGTGGGGCGCCCACGGGCTGCGCGTCGAAGCTGAGCCGATGGATGACCTGTTCGCGCACCTGGTCGAGCTCCGTGCCGAGCCGAGCGAGCACGAGTGCGGCGCCCGCGTCGCTCTCCTCGAGCAGGCCCAGCAGGAGGTGCGCGGTCCCCACGTGCTGGTAACCAAGTCGCTCGGCCTCCCGCCGTGCGGCCTCGAATGCCCTGTCCGCCTGCGGGGCAAAAGGGATTTTGCCCGCCGGTGTCTGTCGGCCCATGCCAGTGATCTCCACGACCTTCTGGTGCACGGCGTCCAGGCTGAGCCCAAGGCTCCGCAGCGTCTCCGCGGCGGCGCCGTCGCTTTGGATCAGGGCCAGCAAGAGGTGCTCGGTGCCCACGAGGTTGTGGTTGAACATCCGGGCCTCTTCCTGGGCCAGCACGACGACCTGCCGGGCGCTGAGACCGAACTTGTCAAGCATTTAGTAGCTCCTTTGCGCGGGATGGGTGCCGGTTTTGGGGCACCGCGAATGCCTTTCGCATTTGGTGATTCGGGCAGGGGTGACCTGCGGGCCGTTCAGGGGATGCTTCCTGGTGTCTCCAGGCAGGCGGACATGGCCCACTGTCTGTGGGCCAAGCTCAGCGAACGCGATGACCTTGGGGGACGGAGGGTGATCCGGCGCCTAAGGATCGATTAGGGAGCGCGGCACGTTTGGGTTATGGAGCTTCCTTAGGATCCTCGACCACTTCTCGCGCGAAGCGGTCGACGCTGTCGTGCCACAGTTCCTCGAGGAACATGCGGAGCTCGCCCAGTGCCGCCTCGCTGGCGCGGTAGAGCCGGCGGGTGCCGTCTCGGCGCTCAGTGATCATGCCTGCGTCCTTGAGAACATGCAGATGTTGAGACACGGCCGAACGGGTGACCTCGAAGTGTTCGGCGATCTTCCCCGCCGGCAACTCCGTGGCCGCGATGAGGGTCAGGATCTCTCGGCGGCGCGGCTCGGCGATGGCGCGCAGCGCCGCGTCTAGATCCATCTCGCCCATGACGTCCGTCCTGTCCAGTTGCTCGTTCTCTGTGGTGACGGCGTAAGCGTAGGCGACGACTTGCGTTAGTGTCAACTGTCAGAAAGTGGGAACTTTCGTTAGCCGTCGCTTACTGTGGCGCGATGCGCATAGCCCCAGGTCACAGGCTCAGAAGCCACTCGCGGCGAACGAGGGCCGTGGAACAGGCCCTCAGCCGTCGGCGGCGGCGAGCTTGGCGAAGTTGTCGAGAACGAGCGGCCAGCCGGTGTCCATGGCGACTCCCTCATAGGTCTTCCGCCAGTCTGGGCCGTGCCGTTCGAAATCGGTGTGGACCAGCGTGACGCGGGTGCGGTTCGGGCCGTCGGCGGTGAACCAGGCGTCGACGCGGCTGGACTTGGCAAGATCGGGCTCAGGGCGGAACTCCGGCGAGATCTGCCAGGACAGGGCGACGTGCTCGGGCGGGTCCCAGTCCAGCACTCTCCCCCAGTCGCAGTCCGCGCCATCGGCGGTCAGCTCGTACCAGCGGCCGCCTGGCCGGGGCTCGACCAGGACATTGACGCGCTCGGCGGCACCAAGCCGGTACGCCGGCGGCCAGAACTCATTGAAGCGCTGGGTGAACACCTCGAAGGCACGTTCGACCGGAGCCGCTATGGTGATCTCTATTCGAACTTCAATCTCGCTCGCTTGCTGAGACATGACGGCTCCCCCTCAAACCTGGTCGACACCTATTTCCGATTGTGCCAGGTCGTTCCATGGAGTGCAGGCTCATCAGTGGTAACACCGCTATCTGACTGGCGGCTGCCGGTCAAGTAGTGGTCGTCGCCCTCCTGACAGAACCCGTCATTGTGGCTAACGTAGATTAAAGTTTGTCCGGCTTTGTGAAGGACGTTGGTCGTGGCAGAGCAGCCTACGACGATCTTCTCGTAGATGACCATACGTTGGTGCGCGAGGGATTCCGCGCGATCCTTGAGGCAGAAGATGACCTGGTTGTCGTGGGGGAGGCGGGCGACAGCGAGGCCACGCTCGCCCAAGCCGCGGACAAGCACCCGCACGTCGTGCTGCTCGATATCGAGATTCCCGGGGAGGACGTCACCAGCACGGTGACCAAAATCCATCAGCTGTCCCCGGAATCGCAAGTGATCATCTTGAGCATGTACGACGCGCCTCGGCTGGTGAAGGAGTTGCTGACGGTCGGCATCCGCGGCTACCTGCATAAGGGCGTGTGCAAGCACGAGGTCATCTCCGCGGTCCGCGGTGCACGGGTCGGCGACGCCCGGGTCATGCTCTCGGTCTCCAAGGAGAGCCTGGAACAGGTGAACGGTTCATCCGCGGGTCCGCTGTCGGAACGGGAGCGTGAGATCCTCGAGCTCACGGCGCAGGCGCTGAGCAACACGCAAATCGCCTCGCGTCTGTACCTCACCGAGACCACCGTCAAGCGACATCTGCGCAACATCTTCGCGAAGCTGAACGCGGTCTCGCGCATCGACGCGGTCAACAAGGCCATGGACGCGTCACTGATCAGACGGGCGGACCGCATGCCATCGCCCCGGCCCATCAATCGTGATCAATGATCGAAGGGGGCGCGCTGTCCGCCACGGCGTTTGCGGCGCGACGTCTCCAGCACCGGCCCAATGCGGCCGAGAATGATGATCAGGACGTCGATACTTCAGGACGTCGACATGGTCGTCTGGTCGGTCTCGTCGCGACGGCCGGGAAGCGGCACGGACAGCTCCACCTGTACGCCGTGACCGGGCTGGGTCGACATGGACAAAGTGCCCCCGAGCAGTGCCGTCCGTTCTCGCATCGACGCCAGACCGGCCGTGGCATCGATGTCCTCGAGGTTGAAGCCGATGCCGTCGTCCTCCACAGAGGCCCGCAACTCATAGGGAGCGATGTCCACCCGGACCAGGATCATAGAGGGACGTCCATGGCTGAGCGAGTTACGGACCGCCTCCCTGATGATGAGGAACGACTCCTCCCGAACAGCGGGCGGAACCCATGCCTCGTCGCCGTGGACGCCGAGGCGGGGATGCAAGGTGGGGTGGCCGACCGCCTCCAAGAACACATGCAGCGCGTTCTCGAGGCCCTTTAACGGCTCCTTGTATCGCAGATCCGATGTCGTCGTCCGCAACTCGTCGATCGTTTCCCTGATGGCCTCTTGCGCGGACTCGATCCTGGCCGAGTCGTCGCCCGGATCCGGGAGGGATTCGAGGTAGAGCTCAAGCTGCCGTTGGGCCGCGACGACCCCGGGACTAATACGGTCGTGCAGTTCGCGCGCGATACGGCGCCGCTCCTCTTCGTGGGCGGCGTCGATCTTGTTGAGCAGAAAGCTGTTGTGCGCGACCGCCACCTCGCGGATCCGCTCGTTGATGCTTTCGTTCAAGACCAGCGAGACGAACTCGAGCAGCCCCGCCGACTCGGTCTGCGCAAGATGTTCCGCGGTGAAAGAAAGCGTTACCTCAAACAGGGCCACGGCCGCTCGCAGCGATTGGGATACATGGATGCCGCCCGCCGCCTGGGCGGTCCCGTGGTCCCAAGAGAGCAATCTGTGGTGCTGGTCCAGATCGATCTTGCCGCCCCGCAAACTGGCGACGAGGTCCGTCACGGTCTGGTCGGCTCTGGCGGTGGCCTGCCGGCGGCTATCGGGATCGTGGCTGATGGGACTGTCCATCGCCTGCAGCTCGCGCTCATAGGCGGTGAGTATCTTGGCCCGACTTGATTCGATGAAGTCGGCAAGCGCACGCATGGACGACTGCTTAGCCGACCGCGAATATCGGGCCACGCATCCCCTCCGCACGGCCGCCGGGGTCAAGCTTGATCGTAGCCCACAGGATAACTGATATCGCCGGAACCGGTGGGACCTGGGCCTCTGGCCCCCTGCCCCTGAGCCCGTACCCCAGGTCCGTCGCCGGCGATTTGGTGGACGGGTGCTCGGCGCCGATGCGGCCGGCTGGGCCGGATGCCATTATTGAACCCACCCCCGACCAATTTTTCTCTTTCGCGGCAACGAAGGTAGTACCCAGAATGCTTCCTTCGATACGCCGATTTCTTCCTAAGGTCAGCGATTAGTCGGCGGCATTGAGTGCGGTCGTGACTGGTTATAACATGCGAGTAAGGCATAGAGGGAGACAAAAATCAGGGGCGCTGCCTGGGTAAACGTCATAACTCACCGCATTCGCTCGAGGTATTTACTTGTTTACACTTTGTCGCTACTTGCTGATTCATGTTGGCGCCCGGGCCGATATGTTATCGGCAATTTGTGAATCTTGAGAGGTGAGGTCATGCGCGCCAAAATAATCGGCCGGATGCTATCGCTTGATCCGCGCCGGCTCTCCCTCGAAAGACGTGGATTCGTCGCTGATGATCCGGAGATCCAGCGGCGGCTGGAGGCGGTGGTGTACGCCTTCGCGACGGGTTACAACGCGGCCATGGCCGCGGCGCCCGGCGAACTCGACGCACGGACCGTCTCGGCGGTCCCACCCGACCTGCGCGGCTTCGCGTTCGAAGGCGCGGCGATGAGCACGGGCCTACGTGATCAGCTGATGATGCGACGGGGGCGTGATCTCCAGAAACTCGCCGCGGGCCCAGGCGCACAATACGTCCACCTGATTCACGTGGGTGCGGGCTGGGCCTACGCGCGGCTCCGGCGGCGTCCGGAGCCGAACGCACGGTTCGCCCGGCCGGTGCTGCGCTGGCTGACCTGGGACGGCTGGGGTTTCCACCAGGCGTTCTTCCGGCCCGATGCGGTCTTCGAGCGACATGCGATCGAACCCGCGGCCACCGGTGCGGTCCGCCCGATTCGCGATCAGGGAGTTGGCCGTGCGCTTTGGTTCTATGCCGGCGCGGATCCGAAGCGAATTCTGGATGCGGTCAACGGATTCCCGATCACGCGGCGACCCGACCTTTGGGCCGGGATCGGGCTCGCCGCCTGCTACACCGGCGCCCAGTCAGGCCCCCGCCTCGATGCCCTGCTCGACGCGGCCGAGGGCTATCACGACCACCTCGCGCAGGGCGCCGCCTTCGCGGCCAAGGCACACATCCTGACCGGCAACGTGCCGCCCCGCTCGGCGGCGGCCGTCACTGCGCTGACCGGGGCCCCGCCGGCCACCGCGGCCGGATGGACCGACGGTTCGCTGGCCAGGGCCGGCTACCTGCCCGACACGCCCGAGACCTACGAGGAGTGGCGCGCCGGGATTCGCCATGCGTGGGAACCGCACAAAGACGGGGTGACAACATGATCGGAAAACTGCGCGCCGGTGCCGCCCCCGCCTGCGCGCTCGCCCTCGTATTGGGCGGATGGCACCTCGCCGAGCTTCCCGCCGGCGCGTCGGCACAGGACGCGCGACTGGCGAAGCAGTTCGCCTTCGCGCGGCAGCCGCTCAACCAGGCGGTCACCGGCCGTGACGTTCGCACGGTCGCGCCCGCGTTCCGGCACATCAGCAGTTGGATTTCCGCCGTCGGGGCGGCGGTCGGCGTGGCGGATCTCGATGGCAACGGGCGGTCCGACGACGTTTGCCTCGTCGATCCCAGGGACGACTCCGCGACGGTGCGGCCGGCGCCGGGCACCGGCGGCCGCTTCCGCACGATGCGGCTGACCCCCGGCGGCCTGCCGTACGACGCCACCATGGCGCCGATGGGCTGTGTGCCAGGCGACTACAACGAGGACGGGCTGACCGACGTCCTGATCTACTACTGGGGCAGGTCGCCCGTACTATTTTTGCGGACGCCCGGATCCGTTGACCGGCGGGACGCGTTTACGCCGCGCGAGCTGGTGCGGCCGTATCAGGTATGGAACACCAACGCGATCACGCTCGCCGATGTCGACGGCGATGGTCACAGCGATATCGTCGCCGGTAATTACTTTCCGGATGGGGCGCGCGTCCTCGACCCGCATGCCCGCCAGGACGAACTGCGGATGCAACGGTCGATGTCCGCCGGTTACAACGGGGGAGTCAACCGCATCCTGCTGTCCGCCGCGCGCCGTGGCGGGTCGCGACCGGACGCGCGGTTCCGCCAGGTGCCCACCCCCTTCAGCGACACGATCGCGCGGGCATGGACGCTCGCGATCGGGGCCCAGGACCTCGACGGAGACGGCCGCGCCGAACTCTACTTCGCCAACGACTTCGGCCCCGACCACCTGCTGCAGAACCGCTCGACCCCCGGGCGGGTACGGCTCAAGCCGCTGAGCGGCCGGCGCCATGCCACCACCCCCAAGTCAAAGGTGCTCGGCAACGATTCGTTCAAGGGGATGGGCGTGACCTTCCCTGACATCAACCGCGACGACGTGCCGGACATGATCGTCAGCAACATCACCGAAAACTACGCGCTGCACGAGAGTAACTTCGCGTGGCTTAGCACCGGCCGGCCGGCCATCGGCGCGGACGGCACCGCGCGTTTCGACGATCACAGCGAGTCCCTGGGGATCTCTCGCTCCGGCTGGGGCTGGGACATCAAGGCTGCGGACTTCGCCGGCACCGGCGACACGCAGATCATGCAGGCCACCGGTTTCGTCGCCGGCCACACCAACCGCTGGCCGGAACTCCAAGAACTCGCGATGGCCAACGACGACCGGGTGGCGGATCCGCGCAGCTGGCCGCGGTTCCGGCCCGGCGACGACGTTTCCGGGCACGATCCGAACCGGTTCTTCGTCCGCGGCCCGGACGGGCGATTCCGCGACATCGCGGCCAGGATCGGCGTCGCCGACCGCAAGCCCGCACGCGGCATCGGGCTGGCCGACGTGGATCACGATGGCCGCCTCGACTTCGCCGTCGCGAATCAATGGGGACAGTCGTACTTCTATCGCAATACGCGCGCGGCCGACCATCCGTTCCTCGGCCTGCGGTTGCTCGTCCCGGCCACAGCGGAGGGCGACTGCGCCGGCCCGGCACACGGCAGCCGGCCGGCGGTGGGCGCCGCCGTACGGCTGCGCTCGGGCGCCGCGGGCGTCAGAACCGGACAGGTGTACCCCGCGAACGGCCACGGTGGGGTTTCCGCACCTGAGCTGCTTTTTGCCCTGACCAACCGCCAGGACCGCGTTCCGGCCACCATCGGCTGGCGCGACCAGTGCGGAACCCGGCACACCGCCGAGGTTCATCTGGCCCCGGGGTGGCACAGCCTGCTGCTCGGCGCGGACGGCTCAGCCAAGGAGGTTACGCCGTGAGCGACACGCAGGAGCGGCCGACGACGCAGGCGGCGGGCCGGCCGGTAACCGGTACGACGGCACGGCCGCGAGCGGGCGACGCGAAACCGAACACCGGCGGTGCGCGGCGCGGCAAGCCCAAGCCAGACCCGCGCATCAGTGCGCTCCGCCGCTTCGCCATATCGATCACGACGTTCACCATCCTCGGTCACGCTTGGCTCGGCTTCGAGCAGGCGTACATCACCCCGGTGGCGGCCGTGCTCGTCGCTTACGCGGCGGAGCTCGGGCTGGAAGTCGTGGATGCCTGGGCGCGGCGGCGACCGCCGAAGTACGAGCGCACAGTGATCGGGATCGTCGACTTCTTGCTGCCGGCGCATATCACCGGCCTCGCGTGCGCGATGCTTCTGTACGCCAACAGCCGCCTCGCACCGGTGCTGCTCGCCGTCGTCATCGCGATCGCTTCCAAGTATCTGATCCAAGTGAACGTCGGCGGGCGACGGCGACACGTACTGAACCCGTCGAATGCCGGCATCGCGGTGGTCTTGTTGCTCTTTCCCTGGGTGGGTATCGCGCCGCCGTACCACTTCACCGAATGGGTCGGCGGCCCGGTTGATTGGGTGATCCCGGCGGTGATCTTGGTCTCGGGAACGCTGCTGAACGCCAAGCTGACCAAAAAAACCCCGCTGATCCTGGGATGGGTGGCCGGTTTCGCGGCACAGGCGTTGATCAGGACCGCCATCGACGGCACCGAGACGATCAGCGCGCTGCTCGTCATGACCGGGACCGCGTTCATCCTCTACACCAACTACATGATCACTGACCCGGGCACCACGCCGGTGCCGCCATGGCGGCAGGTGGGCTTCGGCCTGGCCACCGCGGCCGTGTACGGCCTGCTCGTCCATTTCCACATCGTGTTCGGCCTGTTCTTCGCGTTGGCGATCACGTGTGCCCTGCGCGGGATCGTGCTCATGGTCGTCGGCGCCTGGTCACGGCGGGCCGTTCCGTCGTCGCCGGCCGCGCGTCCGTCCGGGTTCCCGGTCATCGAGCTGCCGGGCGCGATCGCCGAGCGATCGAAGGCCGGATCGAAGGCTGGATCGAGGTCCGGATCGAGGCCCGACCCGATATGACGGAAAATGAGCGGAGCGAGCTGATGAGCGGTGTGTGGAGCGGACCGAGCGGCGACGCCATCGCGATCGTTGGCGCGGACTGCCGGTACCCGGATGCGGAGAACCCCGACCGGCTCTGGGAAACGGTGCTGGCCCGGCGGCGCGCCTTCCGGCCGATTCCGCACCGGCGGCTCAACCTGCACGACTACGCCGACGCGGACCCCGGCGACGGCGGCGGCGCACCCGATCCCGACCGTACATACGCGCGCTTCGCCGCCGTGCTCGCGGGGTGGCGCTTCGACCGCGCCCGGTTCCGGGTGCCGGGACCGGCGTACCGAGTGACCGATACGGCGCACTGGCTGGCGTTGGACGTCGCGGCGAACGCCCTCGTTTCAGCCGGCTACCCCGACGCCCGCGGCCTCGATCGCGACCGTACGGGGGTGGTCATCGGCAACACGATGACGGGAGAGTTCAGCCGGGCCGCCGCGCTGCGGCTCCGGTGGCCCTACGTGCGGCGAGTGCTGGGAGCGGCGCTGGCCGGCCAAGGATGGCAGGCCGATCGGCTGGCCGACTTCTTGGGGCAGGTAGAGAAGGCATATAAGGAGCCCTTCCCCGCACCCAACGACGAAAGCCTGGCCGGTGGGCTGGCGAACACCATCGCCGGCCGGATCTGCAACCACTTCGGTCTGCGGGGCGGTGGTCACACCGTCGACGGAGCGTGTTCATCCTCTCTGCTCGCGATCATCACGGCCTGCTCCACGCTGCTCGCGGGCGACGCCGACATCATGCTGGCCGGCGGGGTGGATGTGAGCCTCGACCCCTTCGAACTCGTGGGATTCGCGCGAACCGGGGCGCTCGCCACCTCTGACATGCGGGTCTACGACGCGGCGCCGACCGGATTTTGGCCTGGCGAGGGATGCGGCGTGGTCGTTTTGATGCGGGCGGAGGACGCGATCGCGCGCGGACGTACGCCGCTGGGGCTGATCAGAGGATGGGGGATCTCGTCCGACGGCAAGGGTGGCATCACCAGACCGGATCTGGGCGGCGAACTACTGGCCCTTGAACGAGCCTATGAACGCGCCGGGTTCGGACCGGAGACCGTCTCGATGTTCGAGGGACACGGCACCGGCACAGCGGTCGGCGACGAGACCGAGATCAGCGCACTCATCGCGGCGCAGCGGGATCGACGTACCCTGCCGCCGGCCGCGCTGGGCTCGATCAAAGCCAACATCGGGCACACCAAGGCGGCGGCCGGGGTCGCCGGGCTCCTCAAAGCCGCACTAGCCCTGCGGCATCAGATCCTCCCTCCCACGACGGGCTGTGCCGTTCCGCATGAGCTGCTGCGCGGCGACCGTGTTCCGCTCCGGATCGTGCGTGCCGCCGAACCGTGGCCGGCCGCTCCGCTCCGGGCCGCGGTGAGCGCGATGGGGTTCGGCGGCATCAACTCCCATGTCGTCCTGGAGGCCGCGACGCGTCGCACCCGCACGGTCCTGAGCGCGGGGGAGCGAAGAACGGCCCGTCGCCCGCTGAGCCATGAGCTCTTTGTTTTCGGCGGCGACACGACGGCGGAGCTGGTCGAGCGGCTTGCCCGCGTAGCCGATGCGGCCGACGTCATCTCCATGGCCGAACATGCCGACCTGGCCGCGGACCTCGCCGCCAAGGTGGCCGCGCGGATGGCCGCCCGGGCGGCAGCGGGGCCGGGCGGTCCGCTCCCGTTCCGGGTCGGGATCGCCGCACGCGATCCGGCCCAGTTGGCGCGATACGCGCGTAAAGCCGCGAACGATCTCGCTCGACTGGCGCGATCGGCCGAAGGTGAGCTGATCGTCGCGCCGGGGACCTTCGCGGCCAGGGGACGGGCCGGCCGGGTCGGCCTGCTCTTCACCGGGCAGGGTGCGCCGGTTCCGGCGACGGCGGGCGCGCTGGGCTCGGTCGTCACCGACGCCGAGGACTATTTCAGGCGTGGCCGGCATGGCCGCTCGGCGCAGGCCGATCCCGTCGACACCGCGGCGGCCCAGCCGGCGATCTTCAACGCCTCTATGGCCGGTCTGCGCTGCCTGTCCCGGCTCGGCGTCGAGGCGTCCGTCGCGGCGGGACACAGCGTGGGCGAAATCACCGCGCTTTGCTGGGCGGGCGCGCTTTCCGAAGGGGACGCGTACCGCCTCGTCGCGAAGCGCGGTCAGATCATGAGCCAGACCGGCCGGGACGGCACCGGAATGGCCGCAATCGCGGCGCCGCCGGAGGTCGTCGCCGACCTGATCGAGGGCACCGACGTTGTGATCGCCGCTGACAACGGCGCGTCGCAGGTGGTCGCCGGCGACTTGACGGAAATCGACCGAGTGCTTGAGCTGGCGAAGGAGCGAGGGCATGGGGCGCGGCGGCTCCAGGTCAGCCACGCCTTCCATTCGCCGGCGATGCGGGGCGCCGTCCGCCCACTCGCCCGGTATCTCGACGGAGTCCCATTCGAGGCGATCGGGCGGCGGGTGCACTCCACGATCACCGGCCGCCTGATCTCCGCCGCCGATGACCTGAGCCGCATGCTCGCGGACCAGATCAGCAGTCCCGTGTTGTTCCGCGCCGCGGTGGCCGGACTCGCCGACGAGTGCGACCTCCTGGTCGAGGTAGGACCGGGCCACGGTCTGGCCGGCCTGGTTCCCGGGATCACCGACGTGCCGGCGGTGGCGCTGAACGCCGGGGGAGCGTCGGCAGAAGATCTTTGCCTGGCCGCCGCCGCGCTGTACGCGACGGGCGCGATGACCGACGTCGAGCCGTGGTTCGCCGAACGATTCCACCGGCCGTTCGAGCTGTCTCGCGACCCTGAGTTTCTGGAGAGTCCCTGCGAGCAGGGCACAGCGTCACCCGCCGGTCCGGCGGCCGGTCCAGCGGTCATCTCGGCATGGCATGGCGCGACCGGCGATGTGACCGATGGCGGGAACGGCGCGGGCATGCCGGGCGCCCGCCATGCCGGAGACACGCATACCCGTTCACCGGCCGACCGGGCGCCTACCGACCCGGAGCCTGCCGACCCGGCGTCGGCCGTGCGGGGGTTGCTGGCCGATGCGCTTGAATTGCCGGCGGCGGCGATCGGTGACGAAGACCGGCTGCTCAGCGACCTGCACCTCAACTCGCTTCGGGTGGCGCAGTTGGTCGGCAACGCGGCGACGGCGTGTGGCCGCGCGATACCGGCCGAGCCGCTGTCCCTGTCCGATGTCTCCGTGGGCGACCTCGTCGTCATGGTCGACGCTCTGCCCCCGAGCACCGCGGAGCACGACGAGACGCTTGTGCCGCCGGGGGTCGCGGACTGGCATCGCATTCTCGTGCCCGAGACGAGGCCGATGGAACCGGCCGCCACCGGGCGGCGGTACGCGTGGCGGGTCTTCGGGTCCGGTCCGCTGCGCGAGGCCGTCGCGGCCCTGCTGTCCCAACCGTCCCGGCCGGATAACCGTCCCGTTCCGTCCGCCGTGCTCGTCTTCCTGCCCGAGGACCCGGACGACGCTGACATCGACGTGCTGCTCGAAGCGGCACACGACGCCGTTCGCCATCGCCGTCTACTCGCGGTCGTCGACCACGGCGACACCGCATCGGGTTTCCTTGGCACCATCCGGCAAGAGCATCCGGAGCTGGAAGTTCACTGGATCAGGACCATGGCTCCGCACCGCCCGGAGGGCGTGACGCGCGCACTCCGCGCGCTCCCCGACCTGCCGCCAGAGATCGTGGTCGACGAGCGCGGGCGGTCGTGCACCGTCGCCCATGCGCCGCCGCCGCGCGCCGCCACCCAAAAATCCGCCCAAAAATCCGCCGGGACATCCGTAGCGGCGGCACCGAGACACGCCCTTGGGCCGGACGACGTTGTGCTGGTGACCGGCGGCGGCAAGGGAATCGGTTTCGAGACCGCACTCGCGCTCGGCCGCCGCACCGGCGCCCGGGTGGCCCTGCTCGGCAGGAGCCGCCAGGACGCCGACTCGGAGCTGCGCGCCAACTTGGCCCGCCTGCGCGATTCAGGTCTCGCCTTC
>CALAED010000639.1 GCA_937891035.1 uncultured Thermomonosporaceae bacterium
CCCAGAACGTCTTTCCCGATGACACGGTCACCAGGAAGAAGTAGCCTCCGTTGCGCCGCACTTCCTGGCGCACCCAGCCGAGCAGATGCGTCTTGCCGACGCCGCGCTCGCCCCGGAGCACAATGCCGAGCGGGTTGGTTCCAGCGCTGGCACGGGCCTGGCCAATGCCACGGCGTACCAGTTCGACGATTTCGCTGTGCAGGCCTTCGACGTGGTATGGGGACGGCTCCCATACCTCCTCCAGGGCCCGTGTCCAGTTGAAGGTGAGCGCGCGCAGCGCGGTCAGCTCGGTCGCCTCGTTCAATTCGTTCAGCTCGTTACCGCTCATCACCGCTCGATCGAGATCAGGTGCTTCTGCTCTCCGCCGATGCGGAGCGCGGACTCGCGGTCCTCGTCGGTCAGCGAAAGCTGATCGGACTGCGGGATCAGGTTGATGCGCCGAGCTCGGTACATGGTCGCCAGCGCCGCGTCGGCGTCCGCCCTGGAGACGCCGGCTAGGCGGCCGCGGAGCGCCGACAGCTTCACGAACTCGCCCGGCTCGCCGGCTAGGGCGCGGTAGGCCGTGACGACGCCGACCTCGACGTCCCCGTCGAGCTTGGCGACCTTGCCGACCCCGGCGTCGGCGTTGTCCTGCCGTGCCGCGCCGTCGCCGCTCGCGGCGTGGATGTCGGCCAGGCTCATGCCTGAGCCGTCCATATACCGCCCGAAAAGCGCGAGCACACCGTACGTCGCGCGGGTCAGCGTGCCTGATCCGGCCGGTGGTTCGCCGAAAAACTCGTCGTGGCACCATCGCCACCCCGCGTCGGTCAGCTCGTGGACGTACGGACGGCCCTCCTTGTGGCTTTCCACCAGCTTCAGGTCGTTGAGCTTCTGACGGTCCTTGCCATCGAGCGCGAAGCCGAAATGTTCCTTGAGCTCGGTGTTGGAGACCTCGCGCGCCTCGGCGAGCAGGGCGAACAGCGCGGCTCTTTGCTTGGTGGACAGTTTGTCGGACGGCATGGTTCCCTTGTTTCCTTTTCTTCTTGCCTGGCCGGAGCGGATGGTCGGACAAAGCACGGCTCGAGCATGAAGAGACCCAGGATCTCCGATTACGCCCGCGTGTCCGGCGGCACGAGCAGGCCGGCCGCCGAGGCCAGGACGCGGACGTAATCCTGGCCGAACTTCCCCTGATGGTTGTTGACGTCGAGCACGCTTCCCCCGGCATCGGCCCTGCCCTATGTCACGGCCAGTGCCACTTTACGTTTCACTTCCGCCGACCAGGCGCGATTCACTCGATGAGCCACATGCGGCCGCTCACGTCAGCCGAGTAGCGCCAGCGGAAGCTGGGCCGCGTAGCGTTTCCGCGAAACCACGGCTCGCGCCGTGTCCGCGCGCGCCCGCGCGGCGGGCAGGAACGCCGGTATCGACGCTGATGCCCAGGGGCAGGAGATCTCGGCGTTGGCGCAGCCGCGGGCGGCGTCCTGCACGATCCGTGCCCGGATCCCTGCTGGTGAGGACAGGAGACGATCCGTCTGTTTCAGGGGCGATGTGCGGTGATAATCCAGGCGCGGGAGTCCAGCCAGACGCCGTCGTCGGTCAGGTGCGCGGCGAGCGCATCGCGCAGTCGCCCGAGCGCGTCCGCCGCCGCGGCGGGCTCCAGCCGCCGTAGTAGTTCGCTGGTGGCGGTGAAGCCGCGGACCCACTCGAGCGCGGTCGCCACGTCGGGACCGTAGTAGACGGGCTTGTGGACGTCGGCGAAGGCGCCGCCGCCGAATCCCGCGGCCTTGAGGATCCCCTCGGTGGTCGGCGGGTCGGCCAGCGAGAACGGATCCGGTCCCGGCGGGGGAACGGCCAGCGGTGCTTGGGGTCCGCCGAGTGATCGGCGGATGGTGACGTCCCATTCATTGTGCTCGGCGGCCTGCCAGACCATCATCACCAGGCGTCCGGACGGGCGCAGCGCCCGCCCGATGTTGGCGAAAGCGGCGACCGGGTCGGTGAAGAACATTGTGCCGAATCTGCTGATGGCGAGGTCGAAGCGTTCCCGCGGAAAGCGGCGGACCTGCGCGTCGGCGCACTCGAAGGTGACGTTGCCGAGCCCCTCGGCGCGGGCGAGCTCACGGGCCCGCTCGATGGCGGGCGCGGAGATGTCGACCCCGAGCGCACCGCCCGCCTGAGCCGTGCGCGCGGCCGCTCGGGTGGTCTGCCCGGTTCCGCAGCCGATGTCGAGAACGTGCTCGTGGGCCCGGACACCGGCGGCGCGGTGCAACGCCTCGCTGTGCAGCCGCAGTTCGGCGTCGTAGTCGAGACCGGACCCGGGTTCGCTCGGGTCGCCGTTTCGCATCGCAGTCCTTCAATCAGCGGGGCTTGCCCAAACGATACGGGCTCCCCACGTGGCCGGCTGGTCCGCCAGTCGATGGCCGCCTCCGCCGACTTGGGATGGTCGTGCTCCACTTGATCACGTCGAGGCCGACGGCGCCCGCGGTGGCGCCGGGCGCGTCACGCATCGAGGCGGAAGCGCATCACATGCAGACGCCGGGGCCTCAGTCGGCGATCTCGTCGAGGAGCGATTCGAGCAAGGGGTCCTCCCGCGGCGCCAGGACCGTCGCGATGATGTCCCGGACGGGGAGTTCTTCGAGAAACAGCTTGACCGACACGTCCAGCCCGAACTTGTCGCGTAGCTCGCCGACGAGATGGACGGCCGTCAGTGAGTCGCCGCCCGCGGCGAAGTACGTCCGGTCGAGTTCGCCGTCGTCGGCCAGATCCAACGCGGTCATGAACGTCTTGGTCACGGCCGCGGCGATCGGTTCGTCGGCGGCCTCCGTGGCGGCGCCGCCGGTGGCCGGTGCCGAGACGGGGCCCTGCGGGCCGGGCGGGGTCAAGGACAGCTCGCCGTAGCTGTCGCCGGCGAACGGATAGGTCGGCAGGTGCACCCGGCGTCCCTGCCCCGTGGGCCAGTCAACGTTGTCGCCGCGCACCCAGCGTTCCGCGAGCGCGCGCGGCTCGGCGGCGGTGGCCGTGGCGGCCGGCGCGCCGACGCGGATGCCGCCGGCGGCGATGGACTCCAGGGCGGCCGCCGCCTCCGCGCGGGACCCGGCGATCACACAGGCCCGGACCGCCAGCGTGGCTCGTCCGGTGCGGAGGGTATGCGCGACGTCGGGCAGCGCCGGGGCGGCGGGCGCGCGCAGCGCGGCCGCGAGCCGCTGGGCGGCGGTGGCGAGTTGCGCATCGGTACGGGCCGAGATCGGCAACAGCACGGCTTTCGCCGCCTCGACCGGGCCGGCGGTCCCACCGGTTTCCGCCGTACGGACGGCGGCGGGAGCCTCAGCCAGGACGATGTGGACGTTCGTGCCGCCGAGGCCCAGTGAGGTGACGCCCGCCAGGCGCGTACCCCCGGCCGGCCGCTCCCACGGCTCCGCGCGGGTGAGCAGGCGCAGTCCGGCGGCCGCCAGGTCGGGATGCGGCCGGGATACGTTCGCGGTGGGCGCGATCGTCTGGTGACCGAGCATCAGTACGACCTTGATCAGCCCGGCCACGCCCGCCGCCGAGTCCAGGTGGCCGATGTTGGATTTGACCGATCCGATCACGCAGCGGGCGACCTCGCCGACCGCGGCGCTCGCCGCGGCCAGCTCGATCCGGTCGCCCACCTCGGTGCCCGTGCCGTGGGCCTCCAGATACTGCGCGGCCGCGGGGTAGAGCCCGGCCACCGTCCACGCTTCGCGGATCGCGGTCGTCTGCTGGTCGACGCCCGGCGAGGTGAAGCCGACCTTGCCCGCGCCATCGTTGGTGACCGCCGACCCCACGATGACGGCACGGATCGGGTCCCCGCAGGCGAGGGCGTCCGCCAGCCGCCGCAACACCACGAGACCGACGCCATTGCCGCCGACCGTCCCGGCCGCGGCGGCGTCGAACGGGCGGCACCGGCCGTCCGGCGAGACGATCCCGCCGGTCTGATAGAGGTAGCCGCGCTTGGCTATGGTGTCCACGGCGACCCCGCCGGCCAGCGCCGTGTCGCACTCATCCAACAGCAGCGCCTGCGTCGCCAGATGGACGGCGGTCAGTGACGTGGAGCAGGCCGTCTGAACCGTCATGCTCGGCCCCGTCAAGCCCAGCCGGTAGGAGATCCAGGGCGCCAGAAAGTCCCGGTCGGTGAGGATGCGCATGTGCAGCGGGCCGAGCTGGGCCGTCAGCCGCGGATCGGCATGGGCCGCGACCATGTGCTCGCTCGTCGCTCCGCCGACGTACACGCCGGTACGGGCCGGCGGCCGGTGCGGGTCGTAGCCGGCGTCTTCCAGGGCCGCCCAGGCGGTCTCCAGCAGCAGCCTGTGCTGGGGGTCGAGGACCGCAGCCTCCGCACGGCTGAACCCGAAAAGCTCCGCCTCGAACCGGTCGGCCTCGGCCAGGAAACCCTTCGACGGCACGTAACCGGGGCTGTGCAGCAGATCCGGGTCGACCCCGGCCGCCAGCAGCTCAGCCGCGTCGAAGTCGCGGATCGAACAGACCCCGGCGCGCAGGTTCTCCCAATACTCCGCCAGGTCGCCGGCGCCGGGGAAGCGCCCGCTCATCCCCACGACGGCGACCGCCGACGCGTCGGTCATCGCGCACCGCCTCTCCGTGCTCGCCGCCGGGCCATGACCGTTTCGCGCCGGTCCCGGCGATTTAGCGGCGGCTCGTCGGGCTCGTCGGGCTCATCGGACTCGTTGCCGGAGCCAGTGCCCACGTCGGCGTCGGCGTCGGCGCCGGCACCGGCACCGGCCGTCGAGCCGTCGAGCCGAGCCGCGAGCGCCGCGATGGTGGGCGACCGGAACAGATCGATCAAGGTGAGGTCGCCGTCGCCGTCGCCGTCGCCGTCGTCGTCCGGGCGTCCGCGCAGCGCGGCCAGCACGGTGAGCACCCGGGTCGAGGTACCGCCGAGGTCGAAGAAATTGTCGTGCACCCCGATTCGGTCGAGGCCGAGGACGTCGGCCCAGACGGCGGCGACTCGCCGCTCAGCGGGGGTTGTCGGCGGAACGTACGGCCGGCCCAGCTCCGGACGGGCGGTCGACGGGGCCGGCAGCCTGGCCCGGTCGACCTTCCCCGACCGGCCAACGGGCAGCTCTGCCAGGACGACCACATGGTCCGGAATCATGTAGCGGGGCAGCCGTTCGCCGAGCCAGGCTCGCAGCTCCGCGGCGCCCGGTGCGGTGTCGGGATCGGCGGGCGCCGCCGGGACAACGTAGGCCACCAGCTGCCGGTCCGCCGCGTGTCCCCGGACCGCCGCGGCCGCCACCGCCACCGCGGGATGCGCGGCCAAGACCGTCTCGATCTCGCCCAACTCGATCCGAAAACCCCTGACCTTCACCTGGGAGTCGGCCCGGCCGAGGTAGCCCAGTGTGCCGTCGGCGCCGCGCCGGCCGAGGTCTCCGGTGCGGTACATGCGAGCGCCCGGTGGGCCGAACGGGTCGGCGATGAATCGCTCGGCCGTCAACCCGGGCCGGCCGGCGTATCCGCGGGCGAGGCCGGCGCCCGCGAGGTGGATCTCTCCCGTCACGCCGACGGGCACCGGCCGCAGCCGCTCGTCCAGGACATAGGCGCGCAGCCCCGCCACCGGACGGCCGATCGCCACGGGCCCTCCGGCGCGTAGTTCTGCGGCGGTGGCGATGACCGTGGTCTCGGTGGGGCCGTAGGCGTTCACCACGTGGCGGCCGGGGGCCGTCCACCGTTCGGCCAGGTTCGCCGGGCACGGCTCGCCGCCGACCGCGAGGGTGCGCAGGTCCGGCAGCGCGCCCGGCGGGTGGGGCAGCGACATCGCCGCCGGCGGCGGCAAGAGCACGTAGGTGATGCGCGAATCGCGGAGCCGGGCGGACAGCTCATCCCCGAGCCGCTCTTGCTCGCCCACGAGATGCAGCTCGGCGCCGGCCGCGAAGGCGAAGAACATATCGGAGACGGTCACATCGAAACCGACGGGGCCGTACTGGAGCACCCGGTCCGCTGCCGTGACCCCGAACCCCGCGCGCACGGCGGTGGCCAGGTTGGTCAGCGCCCGGTGGTCGATCACGACGCCCTTCGGGGTTCCCGTGGAACCGGAGGTGTACATGATGTAGGCGGCGTTCCCCAGGCCGGCCTTTCTCGGGGGGCGCGGCGGGCCCGGGTCGCCGGGAAGCCGAAGCTCCGGCACGGCCGGATCGGGGTCCGCCGGGGTGAGGATGGCCACCGGGACGCCGAGGTCTCTCGGCCGGTCTGAGATCAGCAACCGGACTGCCGCATTGGAGATCATGAAGGTCAGCCGCGCGGCCGGGTCGGCCGGGTCCAGCGGAACGTACGCGCCACCGGCCCGCAGCACGGCGAGCACGGCCACCGCCATCGAGGTGGACCGCGGCAGGCACAGGCCAACGGGCACCTCGGCCCCGACACCGGCCTGGCGCAGGCGGGCGGCGAGCCGGTCGGCGCGGCCGATCAGCTCGCCATAGCTGAGGACGGCATCGCCGGACACGATCGCCGCTCGGCGATCAGGTCGGGCACCAGCCGGTCCGGCGCGGCGGTTTCGGCGCCGTGGACAATCATCGGCCCGGCGCCCGGCGGCAGCAGGTCAATGGCGGCGACCGGCACGTCCGGGCGGTCGAGCAGGCCGTTCAGCAGGGTCCGGAACGCTCGCGCCCAGTGCCGCACGGTCATCGTGGCGAGCAAGTCGGTGCGATAGCCGAACTGCGCGATCAGCTCATCTCTCCACCCCTCCAGGTACAGCACCAGGTCGAACTTGGCCGCGTCGACCAGCAAGGCGACCCGCTCGGTACGGACCCCGGCAAGGTCGAGCGTGATCGGCGTGGGGTCGTAGGAGAACATCGCCTGAACCAGCGGATCGTGGCTCAGCGCCCGCTCCGCCTTGACCGCATCGACGATGCCTTCGAGCGGCGCGTCTTGGTACGGCCAGGAGGCCAGCAGCCGGTCACGTACTTGAGCGAGCACGTCGGCGAAGGTCGGTTCCCCGGACAGGTCGACCCGCATCGGCAGCGTATTGGTCAGCATGCCGACCATGCCGTGCAGGTCCGGATCTTCGCGGCCGGAGACGGGGAATCCCACGATGAGGTCACGCTGGCCGCAGATCCGGCCGAGGAAGACGGCGAACGAGGCGAAGGCGGTCATGAACGGCGTGACGCCGTACCGCCGGGCGGTCTGGATCAACCTGTCGTGCGTGGTGGCGGGCAGGACGACGGTCTCGACTGCGCCGGCGGAGGTCTGGACAGCGGGCCGCGGCAGGTCCCCCGGGAGGGCGAGTAACTGCGGCGCACCGCGCAGCGAATCCGCCCAATACGCGATGGATTCCGCGTACGCGCCGGAGGCGAGGCGGTGAACCTGGTCGGCGGCGTAGTCCGGATACTGGATCGGCACCGGGTCCGGCGTGTACGGCAACCCCTGGCGAGCCGCCCGGTATCCGGCCGCCAGCTCGTCCAGCAGCAGCTTCATCGACCAGCCGTCGCACACCAGGTGGTGGACGGTGAGCTGAACGCGATGGCTGCCATCGGTGACCGCGTAGACCACGCATCGCAGCAACGGCCCGCGCTCCACGTCGAACGGCCTGGCCGCTTCGGCGCGGATGAGCTCGTCCACACCGGCCGCCGGGACGTCCCGCTCCACCCGCAGGTACCCCGCCGCGGGCCCCCGCACGGTCGTCCGGTCGACGATCACCTGCCGGTATCCGTCGCCGCCGGGGCGAAACACCGTTCGCAGGGCGTCGTGGCGCGCGACGAGCGTGTCCAGGCTCGCCTGGAAGGCCGCGACGTCGAACGGGCCGTGCACCGCGAAGGCGACCGGCTCGTTGTAGTGGGCGCTGCCCGGACGCATCCGGTCCAGGACCAAAAGCCTGGCCTGTACGGGTGAGACCGGGAACTCGCGGGTGTCCATTCGGTCACAGCTCCCGCGGCTCGACGGGGGCAAGCCCGGCGGCGGCCGAGCCGCGATCATGGTCGGCCGCCGCATCGACGTGGGCGGCGATGACGGTCAGGGCCTCGAACCAGAGCCCGGCCAGCGTGCGCACGTGCTGTTCCGCGACGGTCTCCGCAAACGACCAGTTCGCCACCAGATGCGCGCCGTCCGAACGGATCTCGGTCAGCGCGTCGAGCTCAAGGGGATACATCATCGGTGTCGCGTCGGCCGTCATGGCGAACAGCTCGACGCCACCGGAGTCGAGCTGCCGCCCGGCATAGTTGAACCAAAGATCGGGCCCGGGCAGGCCGGCGAGTCTCGGTGCGGTGGCCGGGTTCAGGTAGCGCAGCAGCCCGTAACCCAGCCCTTCCTGCGGGACGGCGCGCAGCTGCTCAGCCGTGCGCTTGATCGCGGTGTCGATCTCGGCCCCGTGGCCCGGCAGCCAGAACATCTCCCCGGTGGCCGTCAGCCGCACCGGGTACAGCGTGGTCAGCCAGCCGACCGTGCCGGCCACGTCCATCTCCGCCGGCGGGCTGCCCCGACCATCTCCCTCGATGGCCACGAGCACATCGGCGCCCAGGCCGCGCCAGCGGACGGCGGCTTCGGCCAGCGCGGTCAGCAGGAGGTCGGCGGGACCGCACCCGAAGGCCGTGGGGGCGGCGAGGAGTACCGGCTCGGTCAGTTCCGGCGGAAGCGTCAAGGTGATGGTGGCGCGGCGTCCACCGGGGCGCGCCCGCGGGACCAGCCGGGCGTCCTCGCCGGTGAGCTCTCGCTCCCACAAGGGAAGCTCGGTCGCCACTCGGTGCGGACGGACCGCCTCTTCGGCCTGCCAACGCGCCCACCGCGGGAACGAGGCGCCGTAATGGTCGTGGATTTCCGCGCCGCGGAGGAGCGCGGCCAACTCGGACCGCAGCAGGTGCCACGATGCTCCATCGACCGCCAGGTGATGGGCGGTCACCAGCAGCCGGCCCGCACGGCCGGTGTCGAACCACACCGCGCTGAGCATGCGGCCGGACTCCGGGTCGAGCCGAGCACGGTCGGCCGCGAGCCGTGCCGCCGCGCGCTGCGCGGCGTCGCTCATCGCGGCGGCGTCCACTCGGACGACATCGACGGCGGCCGCCGGGTCCGGCGCGGGGATCTCCAGCTCCCAATCGTGGCCGGACCGACGCGATAGGCGCATCCGCAGCGCTTCGTGCCGGCCCTGCAGGGTCCGCAGCGCCGCGGAGATACGGGCCAGGTCCAGGCCGGCGGGCACCGGCAGCAGCATGGACTGCACGAACGCCTCCAGCGGACCGCCGTGCGTCAGCCACCAGCGCATGTTCGGAGTGGCCGGGAACCGCCCGACCGCCGCATCCGGGAGCTGCTTGTGGGCGACGTCGCGGGCCATGGCCGCCAGCCGGGCCGGGGTCCGGCCGGCGAGCACCTCGCGGCTGGTGAGCTCGATGCGTTGGGTCCGCGCCCGGATGACGAGCTGGACGGCGACGATGCTGTCCCCGCCGAGCGCGAAGAAATCGTCGTCCGGCCCGACGCCGGGCAGGTCGAGCAGCTCAGCGAGGAGCGAGCACAGCGTCGCCTCCCGCCGGGTCGCCGGTGGCCGCGGCGACGCCGGCCGCCCGGCGGGCGGGTCGGGCAGCGCGGCCCGGTCGAGCCCGCCTTGAGAGGTGGTCGGTAGTTCTTTCAGCAGGACCAACGTGTTCGGCGCCATGGGCGCGGGTAGCGCGGCCGTGGCGTGGGCGAGCAACTCCTCGGCTCGTACGTCCGCTGAGCCGGCTCCCGCTGATGGGACGACATAACCGACGAGCCGGCCCGCCCGCATGATCACGGCCGCGCGCGCGACCAGGGGGTGCGCGGCCAGTACGGCTTCGATCTCACCGGGGTCGATCCAGATGCCGCGCACCCGTATCTGTTCGTCCGTGCGGCCGAGGAAGCCAAGCCGGCCGTCTGGACGCCACCGGACCAGATGGCCGGTGCGATACATGCGATCACCGGGCGCGTGCGGGTCGGCGACGAACCGTTCGGCCGTCAGGCCGGGCCGGTTCAGGTAGCCGCGGGCGAGGCCGGCGCCGGCGACGTACAGCTCTCCCGGCACCCCCACAGGCACCGGACGCAAGCCCGCGTCGAGGACGTAGGCTCGCTTGTCGCTGATCGGACGGCCGATGGGCGGGGCGTCGTCTCCCCCATCCGGCGGTGTGCCGCCGGTGCGCGGCGGCCTTGGCTCGGTCGGTGGTTCGCTCACCGTCGCTGCGCCAATGACCCCCGATGTCCGGTGCGCGGTGAAGAACCGCCGCCCGCCCGTGCTCCATGCCGCCACCAGCTCTGGCGGGCATTCGTCCGCCATGGTGCACACCGTCCGCAGCCGGGGGTAGTCGCCGGTCGGAACGGTCGCCAAGACGGGCGGCGGTATCAGCACGCAGGTTGCCTGCCGGTCACGCAAGAACGCGCCAAGCTCCGTTCCCGCGCGGAGGGCAACGGGCGGGACGACCAGCGTGCCACCGGCTCCGAAGGCCATGCATACTTCGGCGACCCAGCTGTCGTCGCCGGGTGCGGCGAGTTGCGGGACGCGACTGGTGCTATCCAGCTCGAAGCGGCGGACGAAGTCCTCGGTGAGGCCGGCCAGGCCCGCGTAACCGAACACGAGCCCCATGGGGCGGCCGGTGGCGTCGGAGGCGTAGCGGAGGTAGGCCGCCGACGCCGGATGAACGTCTACCTGATGGTGGTGACCTTGACCGTTCGGGCGATAGCGGCTTGGGCGGAGATGACGCTCGGTCAGCATCAGGCGGCTGATCCCGGTCTCCGGCACCTTGTCCCCGGTCGCCGCGTCGACGACGAGGAGCACGGGGGCGGCGTCGCGCAGCACGGACGCGACCTGGTCGGCCGGATGATCTGGATCGATGGGCAGGTAGGCGGCGCCGAGCCGCTGAACGGCGAGCACCGCAACGACCATCGTGACCGAGCGACCGAGCGCCAGCGCCACCACCCGTTCCTCCCTGACCCCGCATCGGCGCAGCAGGTCGGCCACCCCGTCGGCCCGCTCGATCAGCTCCGCGTAGGTCAAGGTCAGCTCGGCGGATTCCACGGCGATCGCGTCGGGCGTCGTGGCGGCCTGCCGGACGACCGGATCGGCGATGCCCTCCACCGGAAGATCGGCGGCGGTGTCGTCGTCGGTGCCGGGCAGCCGGTCTGATTCGGTGGCAGGCGGCGACAAGGTGGCCTGGCTGACCGGCGCGTCCGGATCGGCGATGAGCGCGGTGAGCAGCGTGACGAAGGCATCGGCCCAGGCCCGCACCACTTCGGGCGAGTACACGTCAGTACGGATGTCCAGGCTCGCATCGAACCCGTCGTCCCCGTCCTGGATGACGCCGATCAGGTCGTATTCGCCGCCGGTGTGGATCCGTTCCGGCTCGACGAGCTCCCGCAGCGCCCGCTCGCTCGGCTGGTGGGGCAGGTACATGAAGACCCACTGGAAGAGGGGAGAGCGACCGGCCACCCGCACCGGGTCGAGCGCCCCGACGATTCGTCCCACCGGCACGTCGGCGCTCGCCATGATGCCGGGAAACTCGGAGGTGAAGCGGCCGAGCAGTTCCCCGAAGCCGGTGTCGCGGCCGATTCGCCAGCGGACCGGCGCTACGTTCATGACATATCCGATCACGCGGTCCAGGCCACGGGCCGACCGGTTGGCGAGCGGAGTGCCGATGACGAGGTCGTCCTCGCCGGTCAGCCGGTGCGCGAACACCGCGAACGCGGTGAACACGACTCCGTACACGCTCGCGCCGCGTGCGCGGGCGAAGGCACGGACGGCCGTCTCGGTCGCCGCGTCGATGTGGAACGGGACTTGGACGATGTCGAACGCGGCATCGCCGGTCGTGCCCGTCAGCGGGCCGATGGTCAGTGGCCGAGGCGAAGAGGGCAGATAGTCGCGCCAAAAGCCGAGCCGCGCAGCGAAGACGCCGCCGGCTTCCAGCTCTCGCTGAAAGCCGGCGAAATCGGCGTACTGGATCGCGGGGCGACTCAGCGGTGATGCCAGCCCGTCGCGGACCGCCCGGTAGATCGCGGTGAACTCGGCGTGCAGCACGTCGGAGGACCACCAGTCGCTGACGATGTGGTGCACCGCAAGCACCAGCGTCGAACGCTCGTCGTCCACCCTGACGAACATGCCGCGAACGAGCTGATCCCGGCTGAGGTCGAAGGGCCGGCGGCCGAATTCCTCCAACACCTCCCGCAACGCTGCCCATGCGCCGCGCAGGTCCAGGCGATCGAGCGTGAAGCGCCCCGCGGGCGGGAAATCCACGCCCAGGTCATAAGGGTCTGCCGCGTCGTGCGGGCCGTGTCGCCCGGGCCCGTGGATCCGGGTGCGGAGGACGTCGTGGTGGTCCCGGACGATCGTTAACGCCGTTTCCAGGTCGGCGGGATCGACCGGGCCGTCGAAGTGGTAGGCGGAGCACAGGTTGAGCGACGCGTTACCGGGATAAAGCGACTGGTAGACCCACAGGTCCCGTTGGGCGGGACTCAGCCGTACCGGCTCTGATGGATCGCGCGGCGGCACGATGTCCGGGATCGCGTCGAGCCGGCCGGTCTCGACGAGGCGGCGCAGCAGCCGCACTCGCTCGGCGGAGCTGAGCGCGGCGAAGCGGCTCGTCGGCGAGATGCTCATATCGCGATGTCCCTTCGAATCACGGCCAACCGCCGCAGCCAGGCGAGCACGTCCTCCCGAGCGAGCCCGAAGTCGACGAAGCACGCCACCTCATCGACGCCGAGGTCTCGAAGGTCGAGGAGGGTTTTCCGGCACGTCGGCTCGGTGCCGAGCAGGCCGCCCCAGGCCAGGTAGCGCTCGAACGCGAACTCCGCGAGCGTCTCGCGCTGGGCCTCGTTCAGCGCGGTGACCCGGTCGTCGGCCTCTCGGTTGGAGGCGGTCTGGGCGACGTACGACTTGAGGTAGTCCATGAGCGGCGACCGCACCTTGCGCCGTACCTCCTCGTCGGAAACGCCCAGATAGGCGTGAGCCATCAGCGTGACGGTCCCGCGCTCGGCGCCTCCGGCCGGCGCGGCCGGCGCGGCCGAGTCGTATGCCGAGTCGTATGCCGAGTCGTATGCCGAGTCATATCCCCGGTCGTATGCCTTGCGGTATCGGCCGATCCGTTCGGCCAGTTGCTCACGGGTGTAGGCGATGGCGGCGCCCAAGACGTTGGTCCTCAGTCGGCCCGCGGTCTCCCATGTCTCGGCCCGGCCCGACGTGGTCAGCCACAGCGGAAGCGCCGGCGACACCGGCCGGGGCTGCGGGCGGACCGCCACGATCCGTCCGGTGCCATCGACGAACTCGGCCGCCTCGCCGGCCCACAGGCGGCGCAGCAACGGGATGTCGCGCACCGCGCGGTCCCGCCGATCGGCGTAGTGACCGGGAGCGAGCACGAAGTCGGCGGAGTGCCAGCCGGCGGCCACCGAGATGCCGATTCGGCCGCCGCCGGACAGGTTGTCCACGACCGCCCAGTCCTCGACGACCCGCAACGGATGGTGCAACGGAAGGACCAGACTGCCGGCCCGGATGCCGATGCGCTCGGTGGCGACGGCGAGCGCGGCGCCGAGGACGCCGGGGTTCGGAAAGACCTGCCCGAATTGCTGAAAATGTCGCTCCGGTGTCCACACGGCGACGAAACCCAGCCGGTCGGCCTCCGCCGCGATTGCGAGGATGTCCTCGTACTTCGCCGCATGACGGCCCGGCCCGCTCGCGTCGTCAGAACCGAAGAACATCACGCTGAGGTCCATGCGTCCTCACATCCGAGCGCGGGTTCGCTGAAGGGTCGAGCACATGTCCTTCATCGACTTACACAAACCTCCGCCGCGGCAGCCGCAGATAATGACGTCTCGCGGTGGAGCCCGGCAACGGGGAGTGCACCGCGCTCATGGTGCGAGCATGATGCACCATCACCCGGCTGAACGCGCACACCGACCTGTATGCGCTGACGGGACAATATGAGTGTGCTCTTTCCGGCGGTAGCCGTATGAGCTTGACGTCTAAGGTATTACAATGAGCGAAATAGTAAACCGAAATCGCATTTTGATGGTGGCCAGGTATGGCCATCATGTCCCCAGCTGGGAGGATGGGCATTTGACCTTCCGTGACGAGGGTTCAGGCCTTGACACATGGTGCTGGATTTCTCAAGGATACGACTGTACAGATGCCGCTCGTTGGGCTTTGTTTGTATCTGCATTGTGCTGCGGCGTAGCGGTATTCAGGGACGGAGTTGGCATGCCGGTCGCCCCCGCTTATCCCGTTGTCGACGAAGAGCTCCATGGCTTACCGAATCGCGCGGCGCGGCACTTCTTCGGCGGCGCCCGCGCCCGGCCGGGCAGTCTTCGCGGCGGTCGCGGGCACCCTTAGCGCACCTTGCGAGTGACCGTTGGGCTCGGCGGGAGCGCCCGGCTGGTGGACCGCCGGTTCTGGGCGAGCGGTCGGAACGCGAAGATCCGCGAAAGGCGGGAATGTCGGTGTGCTCCGGACCACGCCACGAATCGGAGAGGTGTGTCCCCGTGCGTGGCTTTTTAACCGGGATTAACGCCTCCGCTTTCCTCGACGCCCGGCTCCGCGCGCTGGCCGAACAACACCGTGTGTGCGGGGCGCAGCCGGCCATTCAGCGCGATAGCGAAACGATAGCGATTGAGGCAGGCGAACTTGAGCGTCGCACCGGTCGGCCAATTACCCGGGATACCGCTTTTCCGACCCACCTGCCCGAGCTGGAGGAGCTCGGTGATCGGCGCACGCTCCGGCATTTGCTCAGCCACCCGGGTGGACTCCCCGGCGAACCAGGCACGGCGGACGCGTCTGTCAGCTTATTGCGGCGTTATGCGGCAGATCACTGTCACCGGCGAAATGTTGTGCTGCCGGCCGGCGCCGGCTTTTCCTATTCCACCATAGGATATGCCGTCGTTGGCCGGCTGATCGAGGCGATTACCGGGATGAGCTGGGCGAGGCGATGGAGTCGGCCGCGGCTGGTGGAGCTATGGGCGCTGACCGAGAACCATAAGGAGCGACACCGATGCCGTCATCGCACCAAAGCCGCATCTCGTCGATCGACCGAACCGGCCCGATCCCGCTCTCCTTCGCCCAGCAGCGGCTCTGGTTTCTCGAACAGCTGCGACCGGGCACCGCCGAACACCACAGCGCGCGGGCGCTACGGCTGGTCGGCGCGCTGGACGTCCGGGCGCTGCGTGGAGCCGTACGAGAGCTGGTCGCCAGGCACGAGTCGCTGCGCACCACCTTCGGCGAGGCCGACGGCCGGGCGGTGCAGACCGTGCAACCGCCCCCGGCGGCGGATGCCCGGTTCGTCGCCGAGGTGACGCTCGCCGCGCCGAGCGACCTGGACAGGGTGCTGACCGAGGAATGCGCCCGCCCGTTCGACCTGCGCCGCGGGTCGCTGCTTCGCGCGCTGCTCGTGCGCGTCACCGACTCCGAGCACGTCCTCGCGCTCACGGCGCACCAGATCGTCGCCGACGACGAGTCGATGGGCATCCTGGTCAAAGAGCTCGGCTCGAGCTACGCCGCCCCGCCGAAGGGCGGCACCCAGCCGCCGCCGCGGCTTCAGTACGCCGACTTCGCGGCATGGCAGGCGGCATGGCGGCACGAGCAGCCCGCCGACGTACCGTCCGAGCACCTCGACTACTGGAGGCGGCGGCTCGCCGGCGGCACGCCGCTCGACCTGCCGGCCGACCGGCCGCGGCCCGCCGCCCGGACCTCCGAGGGGGACGTCCACCGGTTCACCGTGCCGGCGGACGTCACCGCCCGGCTCACCGAGCTCGCCCGCGACCGGGGAACCACGCTCTTCACCGCGCTGGCGGCGACCTGCCAGCTGTGGTGCGCCCGCTATGCCGGTCAGGACGACGTCATGATCGGCATGGCCGTCGCCGGGCGGCGCCCCCCGGAGCTGGAGGGGACGGTCGGGTGCTTCGTTGACGCCGTGGTGTTGCGATCGACGGTGGACCTGTCGCTGTCCTTCACCGAGTTCCTGAGTGCGGTCGGGGACGCCGCCCTGGACGCGTTCGCGCACGGCGAGGTGCCGTTCGATCGCATGGTCGACGCCGTCTGCGCCGAATGTGATCTCAGCCGTGGCCCGCTCTTCGATGTGATGGTGGGGTGGCGGGGCGCGCGGACCCGGCCGCCCGCGTTCCCCGGGCTGAGGGTCGAGGAGGTGACGGTGGCGCGCCGCGCCGCGGCGTACGACCTCATGGCCGACTTCGCCGACCGCGACGGCGAGCTGACCTGCTCCCTTCACTACACCGGCGACCTGTTCGACGCGGCCACCATCGAGCGGATGGCCCGGCATCTGCGCACGTTGCTCGCCGCGGTGGGGGCCGAGCCGCACCGGCCGATGGGTGAGGTGTCCATGCTGGACGACGCCGAGCGCGATCTGATGCTGACCGAATGGAACGACACCGTCGTCGCGGTACCCGAGGGCTCGGTGGCCGACGTGTTCGATGCCCAGGCCCGGCGCACTCCCTCGGCCGTGGCGGTCCGGCAGGGGTACGACACCCTGACCTATCGGGAGCTGAACGAGCGCGCCGAGCGGCTGGCCCGTCGGCTGGCCGGACTCGGCGTGCGGGCCGAAGACCGGGTCGGGGTGCTGCTGGCCCGATCGGTCGAGACCGTGGTCACGGTGCTGGCGATCGTCAAAGCGGGGGGCGCCTATCTGCCGTTGGACGAATGGGCGCCGGCCGAACGACTACGGCTCATGCTGGCCGAGGCCGGCGCCGCGGTGCTGGTGACCGACCGTGCGTGGGAGGCCACCGCCCGGCGAATCCACTCCGGGCCCGTGGTGATGGGCGAGCCGGTTGTCGGCGAGGCGGCGGACGATGACCGTGTCCGGCGGATCGATCCGGAGCGGCTGCTGTACGTCATGTACACATCTGGTTCGACCGGCCTGCCCAAGGGCGTGGCGGTGCGGCATCGTGATGTGGTCGCGCTCGCGTTCGACCGGCGTTTCGCCGGCTCCGGACACGATCGGGTGTTGCTGCACTCGCCGCTTGGGTTCGATGCCTCGACCTACGAGCTGTGGGTGCCGTTGCTGCGCGGCGGCCAGGTGGTGGTGGCCCCGCCGGGCGACGTGGACCCCGCCGTCCTGCGGCAGGTGATCACCGAGCACGGAGTGACCGGAATGTACCTGACCGCCGGGCTGTTCCGGATGATCTCCATCGAGGCGCCGCACTGTCTGTCGGGGGCGGCCGAGGTGTGGAGCGGCGGCGACGCCGTGCCCGCCGCCGCCGTCCGCGAGGTGATGGGAGCCTGCCCCGGGCTGACCGTGGTCGACGGTTATGGCCCCACCGAGACGACCGTGTTCGCCACCACGTACGCGATGACGGACGCCGACGCCGTACCCGCGGCCGTCCCGATCGGGCGGCCCTTGGACAACATGCGGGTCTACGTCCTCGACGGCCGGCTGCTACCGGTGCCCGTGGGGGTGGTCGGCGAACTGTACGCCGCCGGCGCCGGGCTGGCCCGCGGCTACTTCGACCAGCCGGGGCTGACGGCACAGCGGTTCCTCGCCGACCCGTACGGCGCGCCGGGCACGCGCATGTACCGCACCGGCGACCTGGTGCGCTGGCGCGCCGATGGGATCGTGGACTTCATCGGCCGGGCCGATGACCAGGTGAAGATCCGAGGGTTTCGGATCGAGCCGGGCGAGATCGAGGCTGTGCTCGCCCGGCATCCCCAGGTGCGCGAATGCGTCGTAGTGGCCCGCGAGGACCGGTCAGGCCGTAAACACCTCGTCGCCTATCTGGTGCCGGAACCGGGCTCGGCGGACGCGGACGACCCGGGGCCGGGGGAGTATCTGGCCGGGCTGCTGCCGGACTATATGGTCCCGCAGATCTTCGTGACGCTGGACAAGCTGCCGCTCAGCCCCAACCACAAGGTGGATCGGCGGGCGCTACCGGCTCCGGAACAGCGGCCGAGCTCGGCGGCGCCGCCCGCACCGCCCGTGCCCCCCACCGACCGGACGCCTGCCGACCGGACGCCTGCCGAAGCGGCGGCCGGGTACGAGCCGGTACTGCCCCTCGTCAGCCGCGATGGGGACCTGCCGCTGTCCTTCGCGCAGCGGCGGCTGTGGTTCTTGCACGAGTTCGAGCCGAACAGTGCCGAGTACATCACCTACATCGCCGTGCGGCTGCGCGGGCACCTGGACGTCGCCGCGCTGCGCGGCGCGCTCACCGTGCTCGTCGCCAGACACGAATCCCTCCGGACGACGTTCGATTCGGTGGATGGACGCCCGGCGCAAGTGGTGCACCCACCGCGCGAGGTGGGGTTGCCGATACGCGACCTGTCCGCGCTGCCCGCGCCGAAACAACAGATCGAGCTGGATCGGATCGGCGCCGAGCAGAGCGGTCGCCCGTTCGACCTGCGGACCGGGCCGCTGCTGCGGACGAGCCTGGCCCGGCTGGCCGACGACGACCACGCGTTCACCCTCGCGCTGCATCACATCATCACCGACGGGTGGTCGATGCGCATCCTCATCGACGAGCTGGGCATCGTGTACCACGCGTTGCTCACTGGTGCGCGGCCGCGGCTGCCGCCCCTATCTCGTCAGTACGCGGACTACGCCGGCTGGCAGCGCGCCCGGCTGGCCGGCGGCGCGCCCGACGAGCACCTGGCGTACTGGCGCCGGCAGCTCGCCGGCGTGCCGGCGCTGGAGCTCCCCACCGACCGCCCCCGGCCCGCCGTGCGGACCAGCAACGGAGCGATACTCGAATTCGAGGTACCGGCCGAGGTGAGCACGCGGCTCAAGGAGCTGGGCCGGCGCCACGACAGCACTTTGTTCATGACGTTGATCGCGGCCTGCCAGCTGTTGTTCCACCGGTGGTCCGGCCAGGACGACGTGGCGGTGGGGACGGCCGTCTCCGGCCGAGAGCAGGCCGAGCTGGAAAACATCGTCGGCCTCTTTGTCAACACCCTGGTGCTGCGTTCCCGTGTTGCGGGCGAAAAGACGTTCGGGGAGTTCCTGGCCGACGTCCGAGGCACCGTGCTGGACGCCTTCACCCATCAGGAGGTGCCGTTCGACCGGGTCGTCGACAAGATCCAGCCGGTCCGCGACCCCAGCCGCACCCCGCTTTTCCAGGTCATGGTGATGCTGCACAACCTCGGCGACCGGCTGCCCGGGCTGCCCGGCCTTGTCGTCGAAAAGCTGATGCCACCGGTGCTGACCACCAGTTTCGACATCAGCGTCGACTTCGCCGAGCGCGCCGGCCGTATCGCCGGGGTGGTGCAGTACAGCACCGACCTGTTCGACGGCGCCACCATCCAGCGGATGGTCGAGCACCTGCTGGTGGTGCTTGACGCCGTCGCCACCCGTCCCACGCTGCGGCTTGCCGAGGTTCCGTTGCTGAGCGCGGCGGAGCGGAACCAGGTGTTGGTGGAGTGGAACGACACGGATCTGATCGTGCCGGCGGCGACGCTGCCCGAGGTGTTCGCGGCGCGGGTTCGGCTGACCCCGGAGGCGACCGCCCTGGTGTGCGGGGATGTGCGTCTCACCTTCGCCGAGCTGAACGCCCGGGCGAACCGGCTGGCGCGCCATTTGCGCGCGCGGGGCGTGCGACCGGAGCGTGCGGTGGCGGTGTCGCTGCCGCGGACCGCGGACGCGATCGTCGCGCAGTGGGCGGTGTGGAAGGCGGGCGGGGTCTATCTGGCCGTCGACCCGGCACTGCCCGCCGCCCGGGTGACCATGATGCTGCGCGACTGCGACCCGAAGCTGGTGCTGAACGCGCCCGTGCCGGACGAGACCCTGGCGGCGTACCCGGACGACGATCTCGATGTGGCCGCCGAACCGGAGCACGCGGCGTACGTGATCTATACGTCCGGGTCGACGGGGACGCCGAAGGGCGTCGTTGTCACCCATGCCGGCCTGGCCCATCTGCTGGTTGGCCATCAGACGGAGTGGCTGCCGCCGGAGCCGATCCGGGCGGCGCTGACCGCGACCTTCTCGTTCGACACCTCCATGTGGGGGCCGCTGTTGATGGCGGCCGGGCACGAGGTGCACCTGATCGACGAACACGTCCGGCTGGACCCGGCCACGCTGGCCGGCCAGGTGGCCGAGCGCGGCATTGACCTCTTGGACGTCACGCCAACCTATGCGCGGCAATTGCTCGCGGCGGGGCTGCTGGACGACCAGCGGCACCGGCCCAAGGTGATGGTGCTGGGCGGGGAGGCGCTGGATGAGGCGCTGTGGCGGGACCTAGCCCAGGCTGAGGACACGGCGGGCTACAACGTCTACGGCGTCACCGAGTGCACGGTGGACGCGCTGATGTGCCGGATCGGCGGGACCGGCCGGCCGCTGGCAGGCCGGCCGCTGCGCAATGTCCGGGCGTACGTGCTGGATGACCGGCTGCGTCCGGTGCCCATCGGGACGCCCGGTGAGCTGTATCTGTCCGGGGCGCAGGTGGCCCGGGGGTATCTGAACCGGCCTGGACTGACCGCTGAGCGGTTCGTGGCCGACCCTTACGGCGATCCCGGCGATCGGATGTATCACACCGGCGATCGGATGCGGTGGACCGAGGGCGGCGTGCTGGAATTCCTCGGCCGCGTGGATGAGCAGGTCAAGATCCGTGGGTTCCGCGTCGAGCCCGGGGAGATCGAGGCCGCGCTGGTCGCTCATCCTGACGTCGGCGAGGCCGTCGTGGTCGCCCGTGCGGACCGGCCGGGGACGGTGCGCCTCGTCGCCTACCTGGTGCCCGCGTCGCCCGCGTCGCGTGCGGTGCCCGCCCCGAAGAACCTGCGGTCCTGGCTCAACCGGAGCCTGCCGGACTACATGGTGCCCGCGCTCTTCGTCGTGCTCGACGCGCTCCCGCGCACCACGAGCGGGAAGATCGACCGGCGCGCGCTGCCCGCGCCGCCGCGGCGGCGGCCGGACGCGGACTCGCCGTACCCGGCCGCCCTTGGCCCGCTTGCGGAGGAGCTGGCCCGCATCTGGGCCGACGTGCTGGGCGTCGACCGGGTCGGCGCCGATGACAACTTCTTCGCCCTCGGCGGCGACTCGATCTTGAGCATCCAGGTGGTCGCCCGGGCCCGCCGGGCCGGTCTGGCGGTGACCGCCAAGGACATCTTCCGCCATCAGAGCATCGCCGAGCTGGCGGCGGCGGTCGAGCTCGCCGCCGCGGCCACCGGGCGCGCCGCCCGCCCCGCCGGTCACGGGCCGGCGCCGTTGACACCGATCCAGCGCTGGTTCTTCGAGTCGAGTGGGCATGAACCGGACCGCTTCCCGCTCGCCCGGCTCGATCAGGCGCAGATCGACCTGATCGCCGGCGACGGCCGCGCGGTAGAGGCGGTAGAGGACGTCTATCCGCTCACTCCGTTGCAGTCCGGGATGCTGTTCCACAGTCTGGCCGAACCCGGCACCTACGTCGATCGGATGCGCCTGCGGTTGTCCGGGGTGCGGGAACCGCAGGCGCTCGGCGAAGCCTGGCAGCGGGTCGTCGAACGGACTCCGGTGCTGCGCACCGCCCTCGTCTGGGACGGCGTGGATCAGCCGCTCCAGGTGGTGCATCGCGGGGTCGCGCCGCCCATCGCCTACCACGACCTTCGGTCGCTGTCCACGGTAGACCGCGCCGCCCGCATCGACGAGCTGACCGCGGCGGACCGGTCGGCTGACATGGCGCTCACCGAGGCCCCGCTGATGCGGCTGACCATCGCTCGGCTGACCACGGACGAAGTGCTGCTCATGTTGACCGTGCACCATGTGATCATCGACGGGTGGGGCGCCGGCCAGATGTTCGCCGAGGTGTGCGAGCAGTACGCGGCGATCGTCGGCGACCGCCCACCCCACCTGCCGCCCCGCCGGCCGTTCCGCGACTACCTGGAGTGGCTGAGCCGCCAGGATCAGCGTGCGGCCGAGGAATATTGGCGCGGCGTGCTGGCCGGCTTCGAACAGCCCACCCCGCTGCCCTATGACAGGGCGCCGGCCGAGGCGCACCGGTCGGAGTCCGCCGGTTCGGTCGGCATCGAGCTGTCGGCGGCGGAGTCCGCACGCCTGCAGGGCCTGGCCCGCGCGCACGGGCTCACCGTCAACACGATCATTCAGGGCGCATGGGCGTTGCTGCTCGCCCGCTACAGCGGCGAGCGCGATGTGGTCTTCGGCACCACGGTCTCCGGGCGTCCTCCAGAGCTGACCGGCGTGGAGTCGATGATCGGCATGTTCATCAACACCATTCCGACGCGGATCGTGGTCGACGGAGCCGCGGAGGTCCTGCCGTGGCTGCGCGAGCTGCAGCTCCAGCAAAGCGAATCGCGGCGGTTCGACTTCGTCTCGCTGGCCGCGCTGCGCGGCTGGAGCGACATCGCCGATGGCGGCAACCTGTTCGACACCGCGGTGGTGTTCGAGAACTACCCGATCGACGAGGCCGCGACGGGCGACGCGGGCCTGGAGGTCCACGAAGTCCAGGGGATCGGCATCACCAACTTCCCGATGATATTGACCGCGTACCTTGATCAGTCGATCTTTCTCGACGTCGACTACGACCCCGCGCTGTTCGACGACGCCACGGCGCGTCTGATCGCGGATCGGCTGCGCTCCGTGCTGACCGCGATCGCGGACGACCCGAATCGGCCCTTGTGGCGGGTGCCGTGGATGTCAGCGCGGGAAACGCATCACGTGCTGGCGCAATGCGCCGACACCGCGCTGCCCGTGGCGCCGGCCACGTTCCCCGAACTGTTCGAGGCCCAAACGCGGCGCACGCCCGAAGCGACGGCCTTGGTTTTCCGCGACGTCACGCTGAGTTTCGCCGAACTGAACGCGTGGGCCAACCGGCTTGCCCGGCACCTGGTCGCCCTCGGCGTGGGCCCCGAACGCGTGGCGGCGTTGGCGCTGCCGCGCACGGAACGGTTCGTGGTGGCGATACTCGCCGTGCTCAAGGCCGGCGGGGTCTGCCTCCCGGTCGACCCGGCGCTACCCGCTGACCGGATCGACTTCCTGCTCATGGACGCGCGACCGATTCATGTGCTGCGCACCGTGCCGGAGCCGGCGGACCTGGACGGCTGCTCGAGCGCCGACCTGACCGAAGCGGAACGGACCGCTGCGCTGCGGCCCGACAACCCCGCGTACGTGATTTACACCTCCGGCTCGACCGGCCGGCCCAAGGGGGTCGTCGTCGAACATCGCGGCGTCGTCAACCTGCTGGCCAACCATCGTGCCGGCTTCGTGGCGGCGGCCGGCGCCGGCGATGGACGGCGGCGACTCAGGGTCGGGCTGACCGCGTCGTTCTCCTTCGACACGTCGTGGGAGGGGCTCCTCCTCCTGGCCGATGGTCACGAACTGCATCTGCTCGACGACGATACCCGGCTCGACCCACGGGCGCTGGTCGACTACACCGCGACGCGGCGCATCGACTTCCTCGATGTCACCCCCACCTACCTGCGCCGACTGCTCGAAGCCGGGCTTATGGCCGAAGAACGGCACCGCCCGGCCATCCTCTTGGTGGGCGGCGAGGCGATGGACGCGTCGGTGTGGCGGCAGCTCGCGGCGGCTCGCGACACCGCAAGCTACAACTTCTACGGACCAACCGAGTGCACCGTGGACGCGGTGTCCTGCCGGGTCGGCGGGCGCACCGCGCCCGTGGCCGGCCGGCCGCTGCGCAACCTGCGCGCGTACGTGCTCGATGGGGACCTGAGCCCGGTGCCGGTCGGTGTCGCCGGTGAGCTGTACCTGGCCGGCCCGCAGCTCGCCCGCGGCTACCTGGGCCGGCCGGGGCTGAGCGCGGAGCGGTTCGTGGCCGACCCGTTCGGCCCCCCGGGCTCGCGGATGTATCGGACGGGCGACCGGATGCGCTGGACCCCAGACGGGGTGCTGGAGTTCATGGGCCGCGTCGACGACCAGGTCAAGATCCGCGGTTACCGTGTCGAGCCCGGCGAGATCGCCGCCGCGCTGCTTGCTCACCCCGGAGTCGGCGACGCCGCCGTGATCGCCCAGGCCGACGGCTCGGGCCACCGGCGGCTGGTCGCCTACGTGGTCGCCGCCACCGGCAAGACGGCGCCGCCGGTCGCCGAGCTGCGCGACCATCTGGCGGGATCGTTGCCCGAATACATGATCCCGGCGGCGTTCGCCACCTTGGATCGGCTACCGACGAACAGCGGCGGGAAACTGGACAGGCGCGCGCTGCCCGCGCCCGAGCTCGGCGGAAACGACGCTGCGTACATCGCGCCGCGCACCGAGACGCAACGCGTTATCGCCGATGTGATCGCCGAGGTGCTCGGCGCCACGCGGGTCGGCATCGAGGACAACTTCTTCGCCCTCGGCGGCGACTCCATCTTGAGCATTCGAGTGGTCTCGCGGCTGTCCGCCGAACTCGGGCTTGGCGAGCTCGGGATCGAGCTGTCGCCGCGTGCGTTGTTCACCACGCCCACCGTGGCCGGCCTCGCCGAGCTGATCTCGGCCGCGGGGGGCAGCGAGGCGGCCGCGGCCATCCCGCGGGCGGCCCGCGACCGGCCGCTGCCGCTGTCGTTCGCGCAGCAGCGGCTGTGGTTCCTGAACGAGTTCGAGCCTGACAGCACCGAATACATCACGCCGACCGTGCTGCGGCTGCGCGGCCGGCTGGACATCGGCGCGCTGCGCGCCGCCCTGACCGCGCTCGTGGCGCGGCATGAGTCGTTGCGCACGACGTTCGAGGCGGCGGCGGACGGTCGTGCGGTGCAGGTGGTACACCCACCGGCGGAGCCGGACCTTGGGCTTGTCGACCTTTCCGAACGGCCCGAAGCCGACCGTGAGGCCGTGCTGGCCGCGCTGTTGGCCAAGGAGCGCAGCCGCTCGTTCGACCTGCGGCAGGGCCCGTTGCTGCGCGTCCGGCTGGTGTGCCTGGGCGATGACGACCACGTGCTGGCGCTGACGCAACACCACATCGTCACAGACGGCTGGTCGACCGGCGTGCTGATGCGGGAGCTTGGTCTGTTGTATTCGGCGTTCCTGCGCGGGGAAGCGCCGAGTCTGAAGCCGCTGCCGGTGCAGTACGCGGACTTCGCGGTCTGGCAACGCGAGCGGTTGTCGGGCGAGGTGTTGGGGAGTCAGCTGGCGTATTGGCGGGAGCGGCTGGCCGGGATGGCGCCACTCGAATTGCCGACGGATCGGCCGCGTCCGGCCGTGCGGACCAACCGTGGCGCGGCAGTGGAGTTCTCGGTGACCGACGACGTCACAGCGAGGCTCACGCAGCTGGCCAGGCAGCGGGGGGACACGCTGTTCACGCTCTTGGTGGCGGCGTGCCAGCTGCTGTTCGGCCGGTGGTCGGGACAGGACGATGTGTCCGTCGGGACGGTGACGTCGGGCCGGGAGCGGGCCGAGCTGGAAGGGCTGGTGGGGTTCTTCGTCAACACGGTGGTGTTGCGCACACGCCTGGACGAGGCGCGGACGGTGGGGGACTTCCTCGATGACGTGCGGAGCACGGTGCTTGCGGCGTTCGCGCATCAAGACGTGCCGTTCGAGCGGGTGGTCGACGAGGTGCGGCCGGCGCGTGACACCAGCCGAACGCCCCTCTTCCAGGTCCTGGTGGTGCAGCAGAATGCCCCGGCCGAGCCACCGCACCTGCCCGGTTTGACGGTGGAGGTACCGGACCTGCCGACCGTGACCGCGAGCTTCGACATCACGATCGAGTTCCAGCACCATGACGGCCGGCTACACGCCGCGATGACCTACAACACCGATCTGTTCGACGCGTCCACGATCGAGCGGATGGTCGGCCAGGTGCGGACGCTGCTGGAACAGATCAGCGCCGATCCCGGCCGCACGCTGGGCGATCTGGTGGTGATGACCGAGCCGGAGCGGCGCAAGCTTCTGGTCGAGTGGAACGACACCGCCCGTCAGGTGCCGGCCGGCACGTTGGCGGATCTGTTCGCGGACGCGGTTCGGCGCGGCCCGGCGCAAACCGCGGTGGTGTGCGCGGACGACTCGTTGACGTACGCCGAACTTGACGAGCGCGCGAACCGGTTGGCGCACGGGCTCCGCCTGGTCGGCGTCTCGGCCGAGGACCGGGTCGCGGTGTTGATGAACCGTTCGGCCGAGGCGGTCGTGGCGGTGCTGGGCATAGTGAAGGCGGGGGCGGCGTATCTGCCGTTGGATCTGCGTGCTCCGATCGAGCGGCTGCGGCTGGTCGTGGCCGAGACCGGCGCGGCGGTGTTGATCACCGATGAGGTGTGGGAACCGATCGCGCGGCAGGTACATGGCGGGCATGTCATACGGGCCGAGAGGGTCGGCACGGAACGCGCGCCCGCGTCCGCACCTGATGTGGTGATCGATCCGGAGCAGCTGGCCTGTGTCATGTACACCTCCGGGTCGACCGGTACGCCCAAGGGCGTGGCGATGCGGCACCAGGACGCCGTCGCGCTGGCGTTCGACCGTCGCTTCGGCGCCGAGGCGCATCGCCGGGTGCTGGTGCATTCGCCGTTGGCGTTCGACCTGTCGACCTATGAGCTGTGGGTTCCGTTGCTGCGCGGCGGCACGGCGGTGGTGGCGCCACCGGGCGACCTCGATCCAGGCACCGTGCGCGCACTGATCACCGAGCACGGGGTGAGCGCGATGTGGCTGACCGCGGGGTTGTTCCGGGTGCTCGCCCAAGAGGCGCCGGCCTGCGTCGCCGGTGTCCGCGAGCTGTGGGCCGGCGGCGACGTGGTCCCGGCGGGCGCGGTCCGACAGGTGCTGGCCGCGTGTCCCGGGCTGACCGTCGTCAGCGGCTACGGGCCGACTGAGACGACCACGTTCGCAACCTCCTACCCGATGACGGCCGGGGAGGCGGTGCCGGCGAGCGTGCCGATCGGCGGTCCGCTGGACAACGTGCGGGTCTACGTCCTCGATGGCCGGCTGCGCCCCGTGCCGATCGGAGTGACCGGTGAGCTGTACATCGCCGGCGCCGGACTGGCCCGGGGCTATCTCGGTCGGCCGGGCCTGACGGCGGAGAGGTTCGTGGCGGGTCCGTTCGGACCGCCGGGTGAGCGGATGTACCGGTCAGGTGATCTGGTGCGATGGACGGCCGATGGCCAGTTGGAGTTCTTGGGCCGCGCCGACGACCAGGTGAAGATCCGCGGTTTCCGGATCGAGCCGGGCGAGATCGAGTCAGCGCTGCGACGTCACCCGGCCATCGCCGAAGACGTCGTGGTGGCCCGCCAGGACGACTCCGGACGCAAGCATCTCATCGCGTACGTGGTGCCGTCCGCGGCGCCGCCCGCGGCGACGGCGCTACGGGAATTCCTGGCCGAAACGCTGCCCGACTACATGATCCCCACTGCGTTCGTCACGCTCGGCGAGCTGCCGCTCAGCGCCGACGGGAAGGTCGAGCGCACCGCCCTGCCCTTGCCCGACCTGCGGACGGCGGCCGGATCGAGCCAGGTGCCACCGGAAGGGCCGGTCCAAAGCGCGCTGGCCAACATCTGGGCGGAAGTTCTCGGGATCGACCGAGTCGGAGCCGACGAGAACTTCTTCGAGCTCGGCGGCGACTCCATCCTCAGCATCCAAGTGGTCTCCCGGGCCCGGCAGGCGGGGCTGCGACTGACCGCCCAGGACCTTTTCATGAATCAGACCATCGCCGCGCTGGCCCCGGTTGTCACCGCGGTCGGCGAGCGCGATGTCGACCAGCCCGTGACCGGCGATGTTCCACTTACCCCGATCCAGCGGTGGTTCTTCGAGACGCACGTGATCAACCCGCATCACTTCAACCAGTCCGCGGCGGTCGAGCTCACGGCGGACGTCGACGAGCGCGTGCTGGAGCGGGCAATCGACGCGCTTGTCGTCCACCACGACGCGTTGCGCCTGCGTTTTGAACCGTCCGGCGACGAGTGGCGGCAGCACAACGCGCCGCCCTTGCCGGGCACCTTCGTCCTCGGCAGGCATGACCTGTCGGGCGTGGTCTCAGGCGAACAGCTCGCCGCGATGAACAGGCTCGCCGACGAGGTGCACAGCGGTCTCGATCTGGGTTGCGGTTCGCTGCTGCGCGGAGTCTTGTTCACCAGGGGCGAGGGGCGGCCGCCGTGCCTTTTCTTGGCGGCGCATCACCTGGTGGTGGACGGCGTCTCCTGGCGCATCATGCTCGACGACCTGGAGACGGTCTACCATCAGCTCGCCCGTGGCGAACCCGTACGCCTCGGCCCCAAGACGACGTCCTTCCGGGACTGGGCGCACCGGCTGGCCGAGCACGTGGCCGCGGGCGGCCTGGACCACGAGGTGGAGCATTGGGTCAAGACGCTTGAGGGCCAGGCGCCGCCGCAGGAATCAACGCCGCGGCCGCATAGGACGCTCGCGGTGGCGCTGAGCGCCGAGGACACCGACACGCTTGTGCGTACGGCGCCGACCGCCTTCCGCACCCGAATCAACGAAGTCCTGCTGACCGCGCTCGGGTGGGCGCTCTCCCGGGTGAGCGGGTGCGACAGGGTCTCGGTTGACCTTGAGGGACACGGCCGAGAGGAGATCATCGCGGGCGTGGATCTGTCCCGTACCGTCGGCTGGTTCACCACCATCTACCCGGTCGTCCTCGAACTGCCGGATCGCGCCTCCGGCTCTCCCGACTGGCCGGCCCTGGTCAAGTCGGTGCGCAGACAGGTGCGTGCCGTGCCCGGAAACGGGTTCGGCTTCGGGGCGCTGCGCTACCTCGGCGCGCCCCCGGTGCGCGAACGGCTGTCCGGGGCCACGGCGCAGGTGGTGTTCAACTACCTCGGCCAGTGGGACGCGCGGTCTGGCGCGGCGACGGGCGGTCTCTTCGTGGGACCCCATCCGCCGCTGGGACAAGAGCAGGACCCGGCAGGGCGAAGCGTGCACGCGCTCGAAGTGGTCGGCGCGGTCCAGGCCGGCCGGCTGGGACTCGTCTGGTACTACCACCCGGACCGGTATGACCTGTCCGCCGTGCAAGCGGTCGCCGGCGACTTCATCGAGGCGCTCCGGGCGATCGCGGCGAAGTGCAGGGACATCGTCCGATGACCTCAACGACGCGGCGACAGCCGCGCCGCACTCATCTCAACCCCAGAAGCACTGCGATGAATGTTCCAGGTATAGAGACCCCCGTGGAAAACGTGTAGGTAGCGGAATGTGTTCGGCAAGTGCCATTTTGATATCAAAGATCCATCTATCTTTAATTCAATGCTTGAATCGAAGAGTTTTTAGTTGTATCATCAGGTCGAACCAGCCCGATCCATCGAGAGGTCTGAGCCGTGAAATCTAATAGGTGTTATTGGCTTCCCAGCGTATAGCGGCTTAACCTTCAGGGTGCTATGATCTTGGCGCCGAATGGTCGAAGCGGCCAATTGAGGTATGAACTGCCGATCATCGATATGTTCTCCCGTCGTAGTCGGCTCCTAATGGCGTAGAGTGCCGCGCGTTAGGAATTCCATAGGAAGAACATGCTGCTGGAGGCGGTTGTGGCCGGGAGCTCGATGGACACCCGCGATCCTTCGCGGCTGCTGAGCGCGTTATCGGGCTTAGCGCACAAGCACCAAGTGCCAGGCGCCCAACTCGCCATCCACTACGGCGGTGCGACCACGGCCGGTGAAGTCGGTGAACTTGAATCTGGAACCGGTCGCCCTATTACCCGGGATACCGCCATTCCCGTTGGCTCGATCACCAAATGCTTCACCGCGACCGTGGCCATGGCTCTGGTGGCGGACGGCGATGTGGATTTAGATGCGCCGGTCCGTGATTATGTGCCCGAGCTGGGGGATATGGGGGCGTTGATTAGCCTCCGCCAGTTACTGAGCCATACCAGCGGACTTGCGGAAAGCGCCGGCGTGGAAGAGACGGCAACCGCAACAGCCCGGCACTATATCGTTGAGCATGTCCGCCGCAGAGGCTTCGTCCAATCGCCCGGCGTGAGTTTCTCCTACTCCAATCCAGGTTATGTCGTGGTAGGTCGGCTGATCGAGACGGTAACGGGTATGTCGTGGCCCGAGGCGGTCGATGCCATCCTGCTCCGACCCCTGGGAATCGAAGCCGCCTTCGTCGGCCTGCCCGGGACCGAACCGGGGCGGCGTCCGGTGGCCACGGGCCATTCGGTGAATACCGCTGTAGGCAGGATCCGGCCGGTCCGGCCCGAAGGGGGGGCGGCCAACGCGCCGGCGGGGGCGCTTGCCGTGAGCGCGCTAGACCTGGTCAAACTGGGTTTGATACACGTCGCGCCGGGGAAACCCGGGATCCTTCCGGCCGCTTGGGCAGCCCAGATGCGACGGCCCGTTTCCGGCGCTGACCCGTTCGGGTTGGCCGACGGGTGGGGGCTGGGGCTGGCGGTGTTCCGGCAGCAGGCCGCGGATTGGGTCGGACACGACGGCAATGCGGACGGAACATCATGTTACCTGCGGATTAACCTGACCGACGGGTGGGTGGTGGCGCTCACGAGCAACTCCAATACGGGTATCGGCCTATGGCAGGATCTCCAGGCCGAACTGGCACGCGCGAACCATCTGGTCGATTTTCCTGGTATTCAGACACCCCGCGGGCAACGGGTCGTGCCCCCGCGCGACTGTGCGGGCCTGTATGTCAACGGCGATGTCCGGTACGCGGTGAAAGCGGACGATGCTGGAGCGATACACCTTTCTATTGACGGGGCCAACTTTATTCCGATAACCCTTCATGAGGATCTCAGCTTCACCTTCTCGATGCCGGATCTTGTATCCGTCGGCCAGGTGTTTACCGGGCGTTTCGTGTGCGACCCCATTACGAGTGAGGTCTACGGAGTTCATGTTAGCGGCCGTCTAGCTTGCCGGCATTCCTTTCCTGGAATGGCGTTATCGACGGCCCAGCCTTTGACGCGTCGGCGCGTCTCGCCGGAAAGGTCGAGTTGTCATGGTGATCCGGGACGGGACGCATGAGTCCGACGGTAAAGGGGCATCGGCGCGCAGCCGCGCGCCCTCCATTGACGAGCAGACCTGGAATGAGCACCTGCGCTATTGGCGGAAACAACTTGCTGACGTGACCGTTGTCCGGCTACCGGGTGACGATTTCGGTTCGCGCGACGGCCTCCCCCTTCAGACGTGCGAGTCTGAATTGCCGGCCGACCTGATCAACTGGCCCAGTCAACCGGCCGCGGAGTACGTTGGCTCGCCGCTGAACCTTGTGATAGTCGCCGTGCAGATCCTTCTTGCGCGTTACACAGGCAGCGACGACATTTGCGTGGCCACCATGACCTCGCCGGCAGATCGCGGCGGCATGCCATCCTGCGGTGACGGGCCGGTCGACGTGCTCATGCTGCGCTCGCGGATGACCGGCTCCGCGACGCTGCGGGATTACCTACGCCAAGTGGCGAGCACAATGGCGGAAGCGCGCGCCCATTCGGCCATCCCCTTTGACGCGCTCGTCCATGAGCTGCGTCTACGCCCGGAACTAGCACGTGCGGTGGTTGTCGAGGGTCTTATGCCCGTACCGTCGGGCACCGATCTGACGGTCCGCCTCTGTAGCGGAAAGAACGGAGCACGGTCCGCTGTCGTCGAGTACCGCCCCGACCGGTCCGGTACGCCAACGGCGCGCCAGATGGCTGCCCATCTAGTCGATGTCCTCCACGCGATCTTGGCCGACCCGGACGCTTCGCTCGGCCAGATCGAGAATTCGTTGTTGTCGGGTGTGGAGCGGGGGTTGGTGTTGGGGGAGTG